>NZ_JBHXRL010000019.1:0-167683 GCF_042717315.1 Streptomyces sp. NPDC058650 | reverse complement strand
GTGGGATGCTTCTTTTGTTTTAATGAGACTGTGGTGTTTGACGGCGCGTAAGAGGGGCGGGGCCGGCGCGTTCACGAGGGGCACCGAGCGGGCCGTCCGCGGGGCGCGCGGCCCGGCCAGCGGGCCGCTCGCCCGCCGGAACTCCAGGACCTGCCTCTTCGCCGTGTAGATCCGCTCCGCGGTGTTCGACGGATTGCCGCCGGTCGGCGCGAACACGTCCGCCTCCAGCTCCTCCAGGTCCACCTGGAGCTCACCCGCCACATCGAGGTAGTGGTCCACGACCGCGTCGCTGACGGCGTACAGCACCGCCGTCGGCCCGTGCCTCAGCACCGCCGGCTCCGCCTCCAGCCGCCTGCGCACCGCCGCCAGCGCCGCGCCCTCGCCGTGCCGGACGGTCACCACGAACGAGTCGCCGATGAACAGCATCACCTCGCCGGAGGAGACCCGGTCGCTCTCCTGCTCGTAGACGATCGGCTTGAGCACCACGAACAGCGAGTCGTCGTAGACCTCCAGCTTGGGCCGCTGATGGGCCTTCAAGGCGTCCTCGACGGCCAGCGGGTGCAGCGCGAACTCCGAGGCGACGTGAGCGAACTCCGTCTCCGAGGGCTCGTGCAGCCCTATCCAGAGGAAGGCGTCCCCCGACCGGCGCGCCTCGTCGAGCGCGTCGGACAGGTCGGCGGGCCCGGGAGTCCGGCGCCCGTCCCGGTAGATGGCTGAATCCACGATCACGCGCCGTATTCTCCCCCGCGGCCCTCCATCACGCACGCGCGCGCGGCGCACACCGGCGTCTCCCCGCCATCCACGCGCGCGTGGAGCACGCCGGGCCGCTCCCCGCACCATCCACGCGCGCGTGGACCTAGGCTGGCCGGCATGGCCACGTTGATCCTCGTCCGGCACGGACGCTCCACCGCCAACACCTCCGGAGTCCTCGCGGGGCGCATGCCCGGGGTCGCGCTCGACGAGCGCGGCGCGGCGCAGGCCGCCGCGCTCCCCGGGCGCCTCGCGGGCGTTCCGCTCGCCGCCGCCGTCTCCAGCCCCCTCCAGCGCTGCCGGGAGACCCTGCGGCCGCTCCTCGACGCCCGCCCGGACCTCCCGCTCCACGTCGAGGAGCGGATCAGCGAGTGCGACTACGGCGACTGGTCCGGCCGCAAGCTGGCCGAGCTGAACGACGACCCCCTCATGGAGGTCGTCCAGGCCCACGCCTCCGCGGCAGCGTTCCCCGGCGGCGAGTCCATGCGCGCCATGCAGGCCCGCGCCGTCGAGGCCGTACGGGACTGGAACGCCCGGATCGAGGCCGAGCACGGCGAGGACGCCACGTACGTCATGTGCTCCCACGGGGACATCGTCAAGTCGATCGTGGCCGACGCGCTCGGTCTCCACCTGGACCTCTTCCAGCGCATCCACGTCGACCCGTGCTCGGTCACCGTCATCCGTTACACGCGGCTGCGCCCGTTCCTCCTCCGCCTCGGCGACACCGGCGACTTCGCCGGACTCGTCCCCCGCGAGGCTCCCGACAGCAGTGGTGCGGCGGAGGTCGGGGGCGGTGCGGGCGCACCGTGATCCCTTCGCGCAGTAGGGTGGACGCGCCGTTGTCGTACGACTGTCGAGACTTTAGGGAGCCGGGAACGTGTCCCGTCAGGTGTTCCTCTACGACCCACCGGAGCGTTTCGTGGCCGGTACGGTCGGGCTGCCTGGCCGCCGTACGTTCTTCCTCCAGGCGTCGGCGAGCGGCCGGGTAACGAGCGTCGCGCTGGAGAAGGCGCAGGTCGCCGCACTCGCCGAGCGCATAGACGAGCTTCTGGACGAGGTCGTGCGCCGCACCGGCGGCAATGCCCCCGTCCCCTCGATCGCCCCCGCCGACAGCGCGGACACCGCCCCGCTCGACGCCCCCGTCGAGGAGGAGTTCCGGGTCGGCACGATGGCGCTCGCCTGGGACGGCGAGGAGCAGCGGCTGATCGTCGAGGCGCAGGCGCTCGTCGAGCTCGACGTGGAGTCCGAGGAGGACCTCGCGGAGGCCGAGGAGCGGCTGCTCCAGGACGAGGAGAACGGCCCGCCGATGCTCCGCGTCCGGCTCACCGGCGCACAGGCCCGGTCCTTCGCCAAGCGGGCCCTGGACGTCGTCAACGCCGGCCGGCCGCCGTGCCCGCTGTGCAGCCTGCCGCTCGACCCCGAGGGGCACGTCTGCCCGCGCCAGAACGGATACCGCCGCGGAGCATGAGCAGCAGCCCCGAGACCCTGCCGGCCGCGGAGCTGCTCGCCCACGGTGAGCTGACCGTGCGCGGCCGGGTCGGCGAGGCGTCCAACGCCGTGCTCTACTGCTCCGTCGCGTACGAGGGCCGCGAGGCGGCCTGTGTGTACAAGCCGGTCGCGGGGGAGCAGCCCCTGTGGGACTTCCCGGACGGCACCCTCGCGCAGCGCGAGGTCGCCGCGTACGAGATCTCCGAGGCCACCGGCTGGGGCCTGATCCCGCCGACGGTGCTCCGCGAGGGCCCGTACGGCGAGGGCATGGTCCAGCTGTGGATCGAGGCCGATCCGGAGGCGCGGCTCCTCGCCCTCACCGAGGACGAGGCGGCGGGCGATGGCTGGAAGGCCGTGGGGCCCGCTCAGATCGCCGAGGACCGCACCGCGCTCCTCGTCCACGCCGACACCCCGGAGCTGCGGCGCCTCGCCGTCCTGGACGCCGTCATCAACAACGGCGACCGCAAGGGCGGACACCTGCTGCCGGCCCCCGACGGACGCCTGTACGGCATCGACCACGGGGTCACCTTCCACGTCGACGACAAGCTGCGCACGCTCCTCTGGGGCTGGGCGGGCGAGGAGCTGCCCGCCGAGTCGGCCGCGGTCCTCGACGGCCTCGACCGGTCCCTGGCGCCCGGAGCGCCGCTCGCGACCCGTCTGGCGGAGTTGCTCACCGGGGCCGAGGTGGCGGCGGTACGCGCGCGCGTGGCCGCGCTGCGGGCGAGCGGGCGGCACCCGGAGCCCTCGGGGCTGTGGCCGGCGATCCCCTGGCCGCCGGTCTGAGACTCGGCCCAGGACGGGACCAGACCGAAAAGTTTCGGCCATCGCGGGCCGAGAGGGCCTGGACCCCTGGGGGGTATGCACGCAAGCCTCCGACCCGCAAGAGCGCCTAATCGGTCAAGATCCCGGATCCGGTTCGTATCCGGAACACCTGTCCGGTTACGCTCGGGTCATGCATGCCTGGCCCGCTTCTGAGGTCCCCGCCCTTCCCGGCAAGGGCCGCGACCTCCGGATCCACGACACCGCGACCGGCGGACGAGTCACCCTCGCCCCCGGCCCCGTCGCCCGTATCTACGTCTGCGGCATCACGCCGTACGACGCGACCCACATGGGTCACGCGGCGACCTACAACGCGTTCGACCTCGTTCAGCGCGTGTGGCTCGACACCAAGCGGCAGGTGCTGTACGTCCAGAACGTGACGGACGTGGACGACCCGCTGCTGGAACGAGCCATCCGTGACGGCATCGACTGGGTCGGCCTCGCCGAGCGCGAGACCGCCCTCTTCCGCGAGGACATGACCGCCCTGCGGATGCTGCCCCCGCAGCACTACATCGGCGCGGTCGAGGCCATACCGGGCATCGTCCCGCTCGTCGAGCGCCTCCGGGACTCCGGGGCCGCCTACGAGCTCGAAGGCGACATCTACTTCTCCGTCGACGCCGACCCGCACTTCGGCGAGGTCTCGAACTACTCCACCGAGCTCATGCGCCACCTCTCCGCCGAGCGCGGCGGAGACCCGGAGCGCCCCGGCAAGAAGAACCCGCTCGACCCGATGCTCTGGATGGCCGCCCGTGAGGGCGAGCCGAGCTGGGACGGCGCCAGCCTCGGCGCCGGGCGTCCCGGCTGGCACATCGAGTGCGTCGCCATCGCCCTGGACCACCTCGGCATGAGCTTCGACGTGCAGGGCGGCGGCTCCGACCTGATCTTCCCGCACCACGAGATGGGCGCCTCCCACGCCCAGGCCCTCACCGGCGAGTTCCCGATGGCCAAGGCGTACGTCCACGCCGGCATGGTCGGCCTGGACGGCGAGAAGATGTCCAAGTCCCGGGGCAACCTCGTCTTCGTCTCGCGGCTGCGCCGCGACGGCGTCGACCCGGCCGCCATCCGGCTCGCGCTCCTCTCCCACCACTACCGCGCCGACTGGGAGTGGACCGACCAGGTCCTCCAGGACGCCGTGGAGCGGCTCGACCGCTGGCGCGCCGCGGTCTCCCGCCCCGACGGCCCGTCCGCCGACGCGCTCGTCGAGGAGCTCCGCGAGGTCCTCTCCGACGACCTCGACGCCCCGGCCGCCCTGGCCGCGGTCGACCGCTGGGCCGCGCTCCAGAGCGCCGAGGGGGGCACCGACGAGTCCGCTCCCGGTCTCGTCTCCCGCGCCGTCGACGCGCTCCTGGGTGTCGCCCTGTAGTGAGCGGTGTGGAGCAACCCCCTTTTGTGCAACCGCCCTTGGACTTCTCGACGAAGTCCGGGGGCGGTTCCTTTTTGTCCTGTCGCGATGCTCGAATCTGCGCTAAATAGGCCTCATGCAATCATCAATGCGCATGAGAGCTGCAGTCGCCGGTGCACTGCTCGGGTTGCTCACCGCCTTCGCGGGACCCGGTGGCAGCGCCTCGGCCGAGCCGTCCGACACCACCGTCGGCGACGTCACCGGATTCGCCGCCGACGGAGCCGTCTACCGGCTGACCGCGGGACAGGCGGAGGCCCGCGTCTCCTTCGTCACCGCCGACACCTTCCGCATCGAACTCGCCCCCGACGGCAGGTTCACCGACCCCACCGGCACCGACATCGTCCTGCCCCAGGGCCCGCCCCCGGCCACCCGCTGGCGCGACCTCGGCGACCGGTACGAACTCGGCACCGCCGCGGTCACCCTGCGCGTCACCAAGTCCCCGCTGCGCTTCTCGGCCGTACGCGCCGACGGCACCCCGCTCTGGTCCGAGTCCCAGGGCCTCACCTGGAACCAGGACCGCACCACCCAGACCCTCGCCCGGGGCGCCGACGAGCAGTTCTACGGCGCCGGCATGCAGAACGGCCGCGGCAACACCACCCACCGCGACAAGACGGTCGAGGTCGGCGTCGACTACAACTGGAACGACGGCGGCCACCCCAACTCCGTCCCCTTCTACCTCTCCTCGGCCGGCTACGGCGTCTACCGCAACACCTACGCGCCCAACACCTACGCCTTCACCGAGCCCGTCACCACCACCGCGAAGGAACAGCGCTTCGACGCCTACTACTTCGCCGGCACCGGTCGCGACGCCCTCAAGGACGTCATCGGCCAGTACACCCGCCTCACCGGCAAGCCCTTCATGCCGCCCGTGTACGGACTGGAGATCGGCGACGCCGACTGCTACCTCCACAACGCCAACCGCGGCGAACGCCACACCCTCGACGCCCTGAAGGTCGCCGACGGCTACGTCGAGAACGACATGCCCAACGGCTGGATGCTCGTCAACGACGGCTACGGCTGCGGCTACGAGAACCTCGCCGAGGCCTCCACCGGCCTGGGGGAGCGGGGCATGAAGCTCGGCCTGTGGACCGAGGACGGCCTCGACAAGCTCGCCGACCAGGTCAAGGCCGGCCAGCGGGTCGCCAAGCTCGACGTCGCCTGGGTCGGCGCGGGCTACAAGTTCGCCCTCGACGGCTGCAAGGACGCCCACGCCGGCATCGAGGCCCACAGCGACGCCCGAGGCTTCACCTGGGCCCCCGAGAGCTGGTCCGGCGCCCAGCGCTGCGGAGTCCAGTGGTCCGGCGACCAGTCGGGCACCTGGGAGTACATCCGCTGGCAGATCCCCACCTACGCCGGCGCCTCCATGTCCGGCCTCGCCTACACCACCGGCGACGTCGACGGGATCTTCGGCGGCAGCGCCAAGACGTACACCCGTGACCTCCAGTGGAAGACCTTCCTGCCGGTCACGATGACGATGGACGGCTGGGCCGCCAACGACAAGCAGCCCTTCCGGTACGGCGAGCCGTACACCTCGATCAACCGCGCCTCCCTCAAGCTCCACGAGGCCCTGCTCCCGTACATCTACAGCCACGCCCACCAGGCCACGAAGACCGGCGTCGGTCTCGCCCGGCCGCTCGCCCTGGAGTACCCGGACGACCCGAAGGCCGCGAGCGACGCCGCCAAGTACGAGTTCCTCAGCGGCGAGGACTTCCTCGTCGCCCCCGTCTACCAGGACGCCGTCGAACGCGACGGCATCTACCTCCCCAAGGGCACCTGGATCGACTACTGGAGCGGGCGCACCTACGAGGGCCCCGTCACCGTCGACGACTACAGCGCCCCGCTCGACACCCTGCCCCTCTTCGTCCGGGCCGGCGCCACCGTCCCCATGTGGCCCGGTGACATCCGCTCGTACACCGACCGCGCCCCCGGCGACCCGATCGCCTGGGACGTCTACCCGAAGGGCAGTTCCTCCTTCGAGCTGTACGAGGACGACGGCGTCACCCGCGAACACCGCGGCGGCCGGTACGCCACCCAGCGCGCCGAGGTCCGCGCCCCGAACGGCGGCCCCGGCGACGTCTCCGTCCGCATCGGCGCGAGCAAGGGCACGTACACCGGGAAGCCCACCGCCCGGCCGTACGCCTTCACGGTCCACACCGGCGACGCTCCCGGAAGCGTGCAGCTCGACGGGCGCAAGCTGCCCGCCCTCACCTCCCGCGCCGCCTTCGACGCCGCCGCCCAGGGCTGGTGGTACGACCGCGACGAGCGCGGGGGAGTGATCCGGGTCAAGACCGCCGCCCTGCCCACCGACCGCGGCTTCGAGCTGCGGCTGACGGACACCAGCGCGGTCGGCGGCGCCGTACCGGGCGCGTCCGCCGTCCTCGCCGCGCCCACCGGGCAGGAGCTCGGCGCGGGCACCCCGGGCACGGTCGCCGTGGACGTCACCGCGGGCAACCGCGACGCCACCGACGTCCGCGTCACGCTCGACGCACCCGCCGGCTGGCAGGTCACCCCGGCCGCACCGATCGGCCGGATCCCGGCCGGCACCACCCGGCGCGTCGAGGTCGCCGTCACCCCGGCGGCGGACACGAAGCCGGGCGAGGCCGCCCTCACCACGAGCGCGCGCCACCGCGCCGCGGGCACCGACCGCACCGCGACACAGCGGTTCGCGGTCGGTGTGATGCCCGCGCCGCCGACGGCCGACGCCTGGGCGAGCGACCTGGTCTGGCTGCGCTCCACGAACGGCTGGGGACCGCCGGAACGCGACCGCTCCAACGGCGAGTCCGGCGCCGCCGACGGCCGGACGCTCACCCTGGCCGGGAAGGCCTACGAGAAGGGGATCGGCGGACACGCCGACTCCGACATCGAGGTCTACCTCGGCGGGCGCTGCACCGCCTTCACCGCCGACGTCGGCATCGACGACGAGATCAACGGCTACGGGGACGTGGCCTTCTCCGTCGAGGCGGACGGCAGGGTCCTGTGGACCTCGCCCCGGCTGACGGGCGCCTCCGCGACCCTGCCGGTGGACGTCGACGTGACCGGGGCCCGGCACGTCCGGCTGCGGATCACGGACACCAACGGGTCGAAGAGCGGCGACCACGGGGACTGGGCGGCGGCCCGGTTCACCTGCGCGTGACCGCGTGACCGCGTGAGGTCCTGAGGTCCTGACACGCGTACGGGAGGGGCGCCCTCGGGCACCCCTCCCGTACCGATGTCTACGACTCGGAGTCGCCGTTCCCGCTCTCGTCGGACGAGTCCTCGGCGGATCCCTCGGTCGTCCCCTCGGGACTCGGATCCGCCCCGGACTCCGGCACCGGCCCCGGCACCGACTCCGGACCCGGCCGCTCGGGCTTCGGCGGCCTCGTCCGGCCGCTCCCGGTGTCCCGCAGGAACGGCGAGTCGCCGCCCTCCGTCGCCACCCCGGGGCCGCCCCCGGGCCCGGTGCCCGGTTCGCGCCGCCGCAGGTAGCGCTCGAACTCGCGGGCGATCGCCTCGCCCGAGGCCTCCGGCAGCTCCGCCGTGTCCCGCGCCTCTTCCAGCGTCTGCACGTACTCGGCGACCTCGCTGTCCTCGGCGGCCAGCTGGTCCACGCCCAGCTGCCAAGCCCGCGCGTCCTCGGGCAGTTCGCCCAGCGGGATGCGCAGACCGATCAGGTCCTCCAGACGGTTGAGGAGCGCGAGGGTCGCCTTCGGGTTCGGCGGCTGCGACACGTAGTGCGGCACCGCCGCCCAGAGGCTCACCGCGGGCACGCCCGCGTGCGTGCACGCCTCCTGGAGGATGCCGACGATGCCCGTCGGGCCCTCGTACCGGGTCTCCTCCAGGTCCATCGTCCGCGCCAGGTCCGGATCGGACGTCACCCCGCTGACGGGGACCGGCCGGGTGTGCGGGGTGTCCCCGAGCAGCGCGCCCAGGATCACGACCATCTCCACCCCCAGCTCGTGGGCGAAGGCGAGCAGCTCGTTGCAGAAGGAGCGCCAGCGCATCGAGGGCTCGATCCCGCGCACGAGCACCAGGTCACGGGGCTTGTCGCCGCCGATCCGGACCACGGAGAGCCGCGTCGTCGGCCAGGTGATCTTCCGGACGCCGTTGTCCAGGAAGACCGTGGGCCTGTTGACCTGGAAGTCGTAGTAGTCCTCGGCGTCGAGGGCCGCGAACACCTCGCCCTTCCATTCCCGGTCCAGATGGGCGACCGCGGTGGAGGCGGCGTCGCCGGCGTCGTTCCAGCCCTCGAACGCGGCCACCATGACCGGGTCGATCAGCTCGGGTACCCCCTCGAGCTCGATCACCCAGCGCCTCCTTTTCGAAGTTCCTGTCGTACGGACCAACCTTACGGCTTTTCGGCGGCCCGTCCGCAGCCCCCGGACGTCCCCGAAAACCCGTGCGGCCTTGATCGACTACCCAGGAACTCGCCTCCGCACACGGCGGTCTCACTCCTCCCAGAGGGTGCTCGGCGCCTCCCTCCGTACCACCGGCGCGATCTCCTCGGCGAAGCGCTGGAGCGTCTCGGTCTGCTCGGCCGTGGACTGGCCGAAGGTGTCGACGGTGACGGACTGGAGGTCGTGCCCGTAGTGCTCGTGGTAGCCGAGGATCTTGTCGATGATCTGCTGCGGCGAACCGATCAGCTGGGGCCCGCCCGCGATCGCGTCCTCGATCGTGCGGAACGGGGTGTTGTAGCCGGCCTTCCCCTCCAGGTGCGGGCGGAAGCTCTGCCGCACCTTCGCCTCGTACAGGTCCCGGTAGCGGGTGACCGCCCGCTCGGCGGTGTCGGCGATGAGCAGCCCGCCCGAACCGGCCGCCACGCGCGCGTGGGCCGGGTCGTGCCCGTACTCCTCGAACTTCTCGCGGTAGTGGGCGATGAGCCGCGCGTACGCCTCCCTCGGCTGGATCGCGTTGGCGGTGAAGAGCGGATCGCCGTGCCGTGCCGCGAGCTCGGGGGAGTTGAGGCTGGTGGCCGAGCCGTGCCAGATCCGCGGCGGACCGGCGTACGGGCGCGGCACCGTGGTGACGTTCTTCAGCGGCGGCCGGAACTCGCCCTCCCAGTCGACGCCCTCCTCCGACCAGAGGCGGCGGAGCAGCTCGTACTTCTCCTTCTGGAGGTCCCACTGCCGCTCCTCGTCCAGCCCGAAGAGGTCGAAGTGACCGGCCTCCGCGCCCTTGCCGACGACGAGTTCGAGCCGGCCGTGGGAGAGCTGGTCGAGGGTGGCGTAGTCCTCGGCGACGCGGACGGGATCGAGGATCGCGACGACGGTGACGCCGGTGAGCAGCCGGATCCGGGTGGTACGCGCCGCCAGCGCGGCGAGCAGCACGGTCGGGGCCGAGGAGAGGAACGGGCCCGCGTGACGCTCGCCCACCGCGTACGCGTCGAAGCCGAGGCGTTCGGCGGTCTCGCCGAGCGTGACGACCTGCTCCAACCGGTCGGCGGCGGGGAGCAGTTCGCCGGTGAGCGGGTGCGGGGTGTGGTGGACGATCGAGAGGACCTGGAATTTCATGCGTCCACTCTGCGCGCGGAGTGTTGCGGCGGTGTGGACGGAGCGTGGCACGCGTGAGGGGCGGTCCCCGGGTCGGGAACCGCCCCTCCGTCCGCGGGAGTTACTTCCGCAGCATGGACTCGACACCGGCGCGGATCTCGTCCGTCGCCAGGCCTCGTATCGTCAGGGTCGTACGGCGGCGCAGCACGTCGTCCGCCGTCTCGGCCCACTCGTGGTCGCGGGCGTAGGCGACCTGCGCCCAGATCTCCGGGGCGTCCGGGTGGATCCGCCGGGCGAGCTCAGGGTTCTCGTTCGCCATGCGGGCGATGTCGAAGGAGAGCGAGCCGTAGTGCGTCGCCAGGTGCCTGGCGGTGTCGGCGGCCATCCGCGGGCCGGGCGCCGGACCGTCGGAGAGCAGTCGGTGCGTGACCGCGTTCGGGTTGGCGATACCGGGCAGCGGGAGCCGCTTCGGCAGCGTGGAGACCGACTCGTAGTCGTCGCCCAGCGGGTGGCCGGGGAGGGCCTCCAGCTTCTTCATCACCGTACGGCCGATGTGGCGGAAGGTCGTCCACTTGCCGCCGGCCACCGACAGCATGCCGCCGCGGCCCTCGGTGACGACCGTTTCGCGCTTGGCCTTCGAGGTGTCGCCGGGACCGCCGGGAAGAACCCGGAGGCCCGCGAAGGCGTAGGTGATCAGATCGCGGGAGAGCTGCTGGTCGCGGATGGAGAACGCGGCCTCGTCCAGGATCTGGGCGGTGTCCTTCTCGGTGACCTCGACCTGGCCGGGGTCGCCCTCGTACTCCTCGTCGGTCGTGCCGAGGAGCAGCATGTCCTCCCAGGGGAGGGCGAAGGTGATGCGGTACTTGTCGATCGGGGTCGCCAGCGCGGCCTTCCACGGCGAGGTCCGCTTGAGGACCAGGTGCGCGCCCTTGGAGAGCCGGATGGAGGGGGCCGCGTTCGGGTCCTCCATCTTGCGCAGGTGGTCGACCCACGGGCCGGTCGCGTTCAGCACCAGGCGGGCGGTGACGCCGAACTCGTCGCCGCTCGTACGGTCCTTCAGCTCGGCGCCGGTGACCCGGCCCCGGGTGAAGCGCAGGCCGGTGACCTCGGCGTGGTTGAGGACGGTGGCCCCGGCGTCGACGGCGGCGCGGACCGTCATCAGCGCCATGCGGGCGTCGTTCATCTGGTCGTCGCCGTAGACGGCCACGGCCTTCAGGTCGTCCGTCCGCAGCTCGGGCACGTCCTGCGCGGCCTTGGCGGGGGAGAGCAGGTGCCCGACACCGTCACCGAAGGCGGACAGGGCGGAATACGCGAAGACGCCGGCGCCCAGCTTGGCCGCGCCGTGCGGGCCGCCCTTGTAGACGGGCAGGTAGAAGGTGAGCGGGTTGGCGAGGTGCGGTGCCACCTGGCGCGAGACCGCACGCCGCTCGAAGTGGTTCTCCGCCACCAGCTTCACCGCGCCGGTCTGCAGGTAGCGCAGACCGCCGTGGAGCAGCTTCGAGGAGGCGGAGGAGGTGGCGCCGGCGAAGTCGCCGGCGTCCACCAGGGCCACCCGCAGACCGGACTGCGCGGCGTGCCAGGCGGTGGAGATGCCCAGGATGCCGCCGCCGATGACCAGGAGGTCGTACGTCGCCTTGGAGAGCTGCTCCCGGGTCTCGGCGCGGCTCGGGAGGGAGCCGGACGCCGGGTGCGTCCCAAGGGCAGGGACGCTCTGCAGGGTGGTCATGTGTCTTACTCCTCGGATGCGTCGTCGAACCAGCCCATGGAGCGTTCAACGGCCTTGAGCCAGCTCTTGTACTCGCTGTCACGCCTGCCGGCGTCCATGCGAGGGGTCCATTCCGCCGCGCGGCGCCAGTTGGCGCGCAGGGCGTCGGTGTCCGGCCAGAAGCCGACGGCCAGGCCGGCGGCGTAGGCGGCACCGAGGCAGGTGGTCTCGGCGACCATCGGACGCACGACGGGCGCGTCCAGGAAGTCCGAGAGGGTCTGCATCAGCAGGTTGTTGGAGGTCATGCCGCCGTCGACCTTCAGCGCGGTCAGCTCGACGCCGGAGTCCTTCGTCATGGCGTCGGTGATCTCGCGGGTCTGCCAGGCGGTGGCCTCCAGGACGGCGCGGGCGATGTGCGCCTTGGTGACGTACCGGGTGAGGCCGGCGATCACACCGCGGGCGTCGGAGCGCCAGTACGGGGCGAACAGGCCGGAGAAGGCCGGCACGAAGTAGGCGCCGCCGTTGTCCTCGACCGAGGACGCGAGGGTCTCGATCTCGGCCGCGGACTTGATCAGGCCCATCTGGTCGCGCATCCACTGCACCAGCGAACCGGTGACGGCGATCGAGCCCTCCAGGGCGTAGACCGGCTTCTGGTCGCCGATCTGGTAGCCGACCGTGGTCAGCAGGCCGCTGTAGGAGTTGATGATCTTGTCACCGGTGTTCATCAGCATGAAGGTGCCGGTGCCGTACGTGGACTTGGCCTCGCCCTCGGCGAAACAGGTCTGGCCGAACAGGGCGGCCTGCTGGTCGCCGAGCGCGGAGGCGACCGGGACGCCGGCGAGGGCGCCGTCCTTGACGTGGCCGTAGACCTCGGCGGAGGACCGGATCTCGGGGAGGACGTTGAGGGGGACCCCCATCGACTCCGCGATCTTCTCGTCCCAGGCCAGCGTGTGCAGGTTCATCAGCATGGTGCGCGAGGCGTTGGTGACGTCGGTGACGTGCACGCCGCCGTCGGCGCCGCCCGTGAGGTTCCAGATGACCCACGAGTCCATGGTGCCGAAGAGGATGTCGCCGGCCTCGGCGCGCTCACGCAGGCCCTCGACGTTGTCGAGCATCCAGCGGATCTTCGGGCCGGCGAAGTAGCTCGCCAGCGGCAGGCCGGTCTCGCGGCGGAAGCGGTCCTGGCCGACGTTGCGACCGAGCTCCTTGCAGAGGGCGTCAGTGCGGGTGTCCTGCCAGACGAGGGCGTTGTGGACGGGCTCACCGGTGTTCTTGTCCCAGAGCAGCGTGGTCTCGCGCTGGTTGGTGATGCCGATCGCCTTGACGTCGGCGGAGGTGATGTTCGCCTTGCCGAGGGCGCCGGCGACGACCTCCTGGACGTTGGTCCAGATCTCGGCGGCGTCGTGCTCGACCCAGCCCGGCTTCGGGAAGATCTGCTCGTGCTCCTTCTGGTCGACCGAGACGATCCGGCCGTCCTTGTCGAAGACGATGCAGCGCGAGGAGGTGGTGCCCTGGTCGATGGCCGCGATGAAGGGGCCGGACGTGTGTGCGTCGGTCACGGTGTGCTCCAAGGAAGGTCTGGAAGAAGGACGGCTCAGGCGAACGCGATGTTGTAGATACCCGCCGCGATGGCTCCACCGATCAGCGGACCGGCGACCGGGATCCAGGCGTAGCTCCAGTCGGAGCCGCCCTTGTTCGGCAGCGGGAGCAGCGCGTGCACGATGCGCGGGCCGAGGTCACGGGCCGGGTTGATGGCGTAGCCGGTCGGGCCGCCGAGCGAGAGGCCGATGGAGACGACGACGAAGGCGGTGATGAGCGCGCCTATGACGCCGAGGCCCTTGCCGCTGTCGTTGAGGCCCTGCGTGAGCACCGCGAGGACCAGCACGACGGTGCCGATGACCTCGGTGGCCAGGTTCTGCCAGGTGTTCCGGATCTCGGGGCCGGTGGAGAAGACGCCGAGCACCGGGCCGGGGCCCTCGATCGGCTTCTCGCCGACGGTCTCCGGGTCCCTGAGGTGGGCCTGGAACTGTCCGTAGTAGGCCACCCAGACCAGCGCCGCGCCGATCATCGCGCCGAGCATCTGACCGGCGATGTAGACGGGGACGTTGTCCCACTCCCCGTCCTTGATCGCGATTCCGACCGTGACGGCGGGGTTCAGATGGGCGCCGGAGAGGGAAGCCGTCATGTAGACGGCCGTCATGACGGCGAAGCCCCACCCGAAGGTGATCGCGAGCCAGCCCGCATTGCGGGCCTTGGAGCTCTTGAGCGTGACGGCGGCACAGACACCGCCGCCGAGCAGGATGAGTACGGCGGTACCGATGGTCTCGCCGAGGAAGATGTCGGAGCTGGACACCCGCGACTCCTTTGTCCTTCGTCCAGGGGAAGGCGAACCCCGGGTCCCACCGGTGGTCCGCGCCCTCGTGTGAGGGCGTTACCGGCCCTTGGCACTGCCACACTCTAGCGTGTATTGCCGTTAGGTGTTCGACAATGCCGACCGGTGAACGGAAGTTTTGCCCCCGGGTTAACAGCACGTCAAGGGCCCGGGATGCGAAAAACCGCCGATAACGGGATCGTTACCGACGGGTTCGTGTGTACGGGTTCGTGTGCACGGCTTCGCGCGTACGGACTCGATCGCGCGGGCGGGCGCCCGGCGCTGTCAGAAGCGGCCGGCCCCCAGGTCCCGGGAGACCGCGCGGGCGCAGTCCCGCACCGCCGCCACCAGTTCGGGGCGCAGCTCCCCGCCCGGGCGGAGCCGCTCGACCGCGCCCGTGACCGCCACCGCGCCCACCGGCATCCGCCGCCGGTCGTGGATCGGCGCCGCCACCGAGGCCACGCCCTCCCAGGTCTCCTCCACGTCCTCCGCCCAGCCCTTGGCGCGCGCCAGGTCGAGCAGCGACTCGAAGGCGCCGAGCTCGGTGGTCGTCCGGGGCGTGAACGCCTCCCGCTCGACCTCCAGCACCTCGCTGTGGGCCACCGGGTCGTAGGCCGAGAGGACCTTCCCGAGCGCGGTGGAGTGCAGCGGCTGCATGGCCCCCACCTCCAGGACCTGGCGGCTGTCGTCCGGCCGGAAGACGTGGTGCACGATCAGGACGCCGCGCTGGTGCAGCACCCCCAGGTGCACGCTCTCGCCGCTCGACCGCGCGAGGTCGTCCGTCCAGACGAGGGCGCGGGCCCGCAGCTCGTGCACGTCCAGATAGCTGTTGCCGAGCCGCAGCAGCTCCGCCCCCAGCTGGTAGCGGCCCGAGGCCGCCTCCTGCTCCACGAAGCCCTCCGCCTGGAGGGTGCGCAGGATCCCGTGCGCCGTGCCCTTCGCGAGCCCCAGGGTGGACGCGATGTCGGACAGGCCGAGCCGGCGCTCGCCGCCCGCGAGCAGTCGCAGCATCGCCGCCGCCCGTTCAAGCGACTGGATGTTCTTCGCCATCGCCCGACCCTTCTCCCTCTTACGCTGTTCGACAATGCTGAACACTATCGGTCGATGCCGACCTTGGCTCACACATGACAGTGTCCGTCAAGAACGGGCCTTACCGGGAGTCCCCGCACACAGGATGCCGTCCGCCCCGTGGGACACCATGTCCACCCCGGGCCAAGCACGGTTACGCTGACCCCGTGCACCCTCCGCCGAGAGTGCAAAGCCGACAGCCGTCGCATCCCAGGGAGCTCATCCATGGCCTCGTTGCCGACCCCTTCCGCTGACAGCCGGACCCGCGCCGCAGCCCTCCGTGAGGCACTCGCCAGCCGAGTGGTCGTCGCCGACGGTGCCATGGGCACCATGCTCCAGGCACAGGACCCCACCCTCGAGGACTTCCAGGACCTCGAAGGCTGCAACGAGATCCTGAACGTGACCCGCCCCGACATCGTCCGCTCGGTCCACGAGGCGTACTTCGAGGTCGGCGTCGACTGCGTCGAGACGAACACCTTCGGCTCCAACCACTCGGCGGCCGGCGAGTACGAGATCGCCGACCGCATCTACGAGCTCTCCGAGTCCGGCGCCCGGATCGCCCGCGAGGTCGCCGACGAGTTCGGCGCCAAGGACGGCCGCCAGCGCTGGGTGCTGGGCTCCATCGGTCCGGGCACCAAGCTCCCGTCGCTCGGTCACATCGCGTACGACGTGCTGCGCGACGGCTACCAGAAGAACGCCGAGGGCCTGCTGGCCGGCGGTGCGGACGCCCTGATCGTCGAGACGACCCAGGACCTGCTGCAGACCAAGTCGAGCCTCATCGGCGCCCGCCGCGCGATGGACGCCCTGGGCGTCGACGTGCCCCTCATCTGTTCGCTCGCCTTCGAGACCACGGGCGTCATGCTGCTGGGCTCGGAGATCGGCGCCGCGCTGACCGCCCTGGAGCCGCTCGGCATCGACATGATCGGCCTGAACTGCTCCACCGGTCCTGCCGAGATGAGCGAGCACCTCCGCTACCTCGCCCGCCACTCGCGTACGCCCCTGATGTGCATGCCGAACGCGGGCCTGCCCGTGCTCACCAAGGACGGCGCGTACTTCCCGCTGACGCCGCCGGAGATGGCCGACGCCCAGGAGAACTTCGTCCGCGACTACGGCCTGTCGCTGATCGGCGGCTGCTGCGGCTCGACGCCCGAGCACCTGCGCCACGTCGTCGAGCGGGTGCGGGGCGTCACGCCCCCCGAGCGCACGCCCCACCCCGAGCCCGGCGCCGCCTCGCTCTACCAGACGGTCCCGTTCCGCCAGGACACCGCGTACATGGCGATCGGCGAGCGGACGAACGCCAACGGCTCCAAGAAGTTCCGCGAGGCCATGCTCGAGGCCCGCTGGGACGACTGCGTCGAGATGGCCCGCGACCAGATCCGCGAGGGCGCGCACATGCTCGACCTCTGCGTGGACTACGTCGGCCGCGACGGCGTCGCCGACATGGAGGAGCTGGCCGGCCGCTTCGCCACCGCCTCCACCCTGCCGATCGTCCTCGACTCCACCGAGGTCGACGTCATCCAGGCCGGTCTCGAGAAGCTCGGCGGCCGGGCCGTCATCAACTCCGTCAACTACGAGGACGGCGACGGCCCCGAGTCCCGCTTCGCGAAGGTCACCCGGCTGGCGCAGGAGCACGGCGCGGCGCTCATCGCCCTCACCATCGACGAGGAGGGCCAGGCCCGTACCGTCGAGCACAAGGTCGCCATCGCCGAGCGGCTCATCGACGACCTCACCGGCAACTGGGGCATCCACGAGTCGGACATCCTCATCGACACCCTGACCTTCACGATCTGCACCGGTCAGGAGGAGTCGCGCAAGGACGGCATCGCCACGATCGGGGCGATCCGCGAGCTGAAGCGGCGCCACCCGGACGTCCAGACCACGCTGGGCCTGTCCAACATCTCCTTCGGCCTCAACCCGGCCGCGCGCATCCTCCTCAACTCGGTCTTCCTCGACGAGTGCGTGAAGGCCGGCCTCGACTCGGCGATCGTGCACGCCTCGAAGATCCTGCCGATCGCCCGCTTCGACGACGAGCAGGTCACGACGGCCCTCGACCTGATCTACGACCGCCGCGCCGAGGGCTACGACCCGCTGCAGAAGCTGATGGCGCTCTTCGAGGGCGTCAACACCAAGTCGATGAAGGCCGGCAAGACCGAGGAGCTCCTCGCGCTGCCGCTCGACGAGCGGCTGAAGCGCCGGATCATCGACGGCGAGAAGAACGGCCTGGAGGCGGACCTCGACGAGGCCCTCACCGAGCGCCCCGCCCTCGACATCGTCAACGAGACCCTGCTCGACGGCATGAAGACCGTCGGCGAGCTCTTCGGCTCCGGCCAGATGCAGCTGCCGTTCGTGCTCCAGTCCGCCGAGGTCATGAAGACCGCGGTCGCCCACCTCGAACCGCACATGGAGAAGTCCGACGCCGAGGGGAAGGGCACCATCGTCCTCGCGACGGTCCGCGGCGACGTCCACGACATCGGCAAGAACCTCGTCGACATCATCCTCTCCAACAACGGCTACAACGTCGTCAACATCGGCATCAAGCAGCCCGTCTCCGCGATCCTGGAAGCCGCCGAGGAGCACAAGGCCGACGTCATCGGCATGTCCGGTCTCCTCGTCAAGTCCACCGTGATCATGAAGGAGAACCTGCAGGAGCTGAACCAGCGCGAGCTGGCCGCCAAGTACCCCGTGATCCTCGGCGGCGCCGCCCTCACCCGGGCCTACGTCGAGCAGGACCTCCACGAGATCTACCAGGGCGAGGTGCGGTACGCCCGCGACGCCTTCGAGGGCCTGCGCCTCATGGACGCCCTCATCTCCGTCAAGCGCGGTGTCCCCGGAGCCGCGCTCCCCGAGCTCAAGCCGCGCCGCGTCGCCCAGCGCACGGCGACACCGGGGGGTCCGGTCCTCCAGGTGGAGGAGCCGGAGGAGCCCGGCGGCCGCTCCGACGTGGCCGTCGACAACCCCGTCCCCACCCCGCCGTTCTGGGGCACCCGCGTGATCAAGGGCATCCCGCTCAAGGACTACGCCTCCTGGCTCGACGAGGGCGCCCTCTTCAAGGGCCAGTGGGGCCTCAAGCAGGCCCGCGCGGGCGGGGCCACGTACGAGGAGCTCGTCGAGAGCGAGGGCCGGCCGCGCCTGCGGGGCCTCCTGGAGAAGCTGCACACCGAGAACCTGCTCGAAGCGGCCGTGGTCTACGGATACTTCCCGTGCGTCTCCAAGGGCGAGGACCTGATCATCCTCGACGAGGCGGGCAACGAGCGGACCCGCTTCACCTTCCCCCGCCAGCGCCGGGGCCGCCGTCTGTGCCTCGCGGACTTCTTCCGCCCGGAGGAGTCCGGCGAGACCGACGTCGTCGGCCTCCAGGTGGTCACCGTCGGGTCGAAGATCGGCGAGGCCACGGCCAAGCTCTTCGCGTCCGACTCCTACCGCGACTACCTGGAGCTGCACGGCCTGTCCGTCCAGCTCGCCGAGGCCATGGCCGAGTACTGGCACGCCCGGGTCCGCGCCGAGCTCGGATTCGGCGGCGAGGACCCGGCCAAGGTCGAGGACATGTTCGACCTCAAGTACCGGGGCGCGCGCTTCTCCCTCGGATACGGCGCCTGCCCCGACCTGGAGGACCGCGCGAAGATCGCGGACCTGCTGCGGCCGGAGCGGATCGGCGTGCACCTGTCGGAGGAGTTCCAGCTCCACCCCGAGCAGTCGACCGACGCCATCGTGATCCACCATCCCGAGGCGAAGTACTTCAACGCACGGTGACCGCCCTACGCAAATCTCGGCGTCCTGACTGATCGAGACGTAGACTTGTCGGTCCAGTGCAGGCCGGTCTTCCTCCCCGTACCGGGGAGGGGGGCCGGCCTTCTCGTCCCTCCAAGGAAGGTGTGCCGGATGACCAGTACGGTCCCCGCGTCCCTGTTCCGCACGAACGGAAGCTCCGCGCTGCAGGCAGTCTTCCTCGACATGGACGGGACCCTCGTCGACACGGAGGGGTTCTGGTGGGACGCCGAGGTCGAGGCCTTCGCCGACCTCGGGCACCGACTGGACGAGGCCTGGCGGGACATCGTCGTGGGCGGCCCGATGACCCGCAGCGCGGGCTACCTCATCGAGTCCACCGGGGCCGACATCACCCTCGAGGAGCTGACCGTCCTGCTCAACGAGAAGTTCACGCAGCGCATCGAGCGGGGCGTCCCGCTCATGCCCGGCGCCGAGCGCCTCCTCGCCGAGCTGGCCCGGCACAACATCCCCACCGCCCTGGTCTCCGCCTCGCACCGGCAGATCATCGACCGGATCCTGGTCTCGCTCGGCCGGGACCGCTTCGCGCTCACCGTCGCCGGGGACGAGGTCGTCCGTACCAAGCCGCACCCCGAGCCCTACCTGACGGCCGCGCGCGGCGTGGGCGCCGACCCGGCCCTGTGCGCCGTCATCGAGGACACGGCGACCGGTGTGGCGGCCGCGGAGGCGGCTGGCTGCCGGGTCGTCGCGGTGCCCTCCGTCGCCCCGATCGCACCCTCCCCGGGCCGGGTCGTCGTGCGTTCCCTGGAAGAAGTCGACGTGCCCTTCCTGCGCACATTGATCACCGGGATTTGAGCTTCGTCTGAGCTTTCCGGACTGAATGCGCTTTCACGCGCAGAAATCACCCAGGCCATTCACCGATAAAGCCCCCACGTGACCTTCGTCACGCAGAGTGCCCGACGGTGGGTGGCCTGAGTGCGTCCCATGCCCGGAATCTTCCGGTTTCGGTGATCCCATGTGTCCCGGTTCGGTGGCCCACGTCCGCATCGCGGCACCGCATGACTATCGAGTCTTCCGTATTCATGATCACCGTGCGATTACCCCGAGCCTGCCCGCGGTCGGGCAATAGCGGTGGCGCCCACTAATCTTTCGCGAGTACTTCGCCGCATAACCGCGTGCACCGGCGCACACCCAAGTCGCCGTGAACACAGGACCGATCGCAACACCCGGCCCGATCGCTCCCGCCCCGACCGGGCGGCCGGCGGCGGAGTGTCCACAGACCGCTGTATCCCAGTGCCGGATGAGGAGAACGTCCCTGATGAACCGCAAGACCCTGGTGCTGCCCGCCGCGGCCGTACTGCTGACCCCCCTGCTCGCCGCGTGTGGCGGAGCGGAGGACAGCAGAGCGATCGTCGTCGGCACCACGGACCAGTTCATCGCGACCGAGGACGCCCCCGCCCCCCTCGACCCGGCCTTCGCCTACGACACCGGGACCTGGAACATCCTGCGGCAGACGGTCCAGACCCTGCTGCACGTGCCTCGCGGCGGCGGTGAGCCCGTCCCCGAGGCCGCCGAGATCTGCGGCTTCTCCGACAAGGCCAGCGAGAGCTACCGCTGCAAGCTCCGCCCCGGCCTCACCTTCGCCGACGGCACGCCGGTCACCGCCGAGGACGTCAAGTACTCCATCGAGCGCGTGCTGAAGATCAAGTCGGACAACGGAACGGCCGCGCTCCTCTCCAACGTCGACACCGTCGAGACCAAGGGCGCCGCCGAGGTCGTCTTCCACCTCAAGGCCCCCGACGCCACCTTCCCGTACAAGCTCTCCACCCCGGTCGCCGGCATCCTCAGCAAGGACAAGTACGCCGCCGGGAAGCTCCGTGACGGCTTCGACGTCGACGGCTCGGGCCCGTACACCATGAAGGTCGAGCGCGAGGGCGAGAAGGCCGCCCGCTTCGTCTTCACCAGGAACCCGAAGTACAAGGGCGACATCGTCCCGCGGAACGACAAGGTCGAGCTGCGCGCGTTCGCCGACGCCGGCGCCATGGGCAAGGCCCTGGAGAGCGACGACATCGACATGATGGCCCGCTCCCTGTCGCAGAAGCAGATCAAGGACCTCACCGAGACCCCCAAGGAACGCATCCGCGTCACCGAGGTCCCCGGCCTGGAGATCCGCTACCTCGGCTTCAACACCAAGGCCCCCTCCGTCAAGGAGAAGGCGGTACGCCAGGCCATGGCCGCCGTCGTCGACCGGGGCGCCCTCGTCAACGGCGTCTACGGCCCCACCGCCGAGCCGCTGTACTCGCTGATCCCCTCCAGCATCACCGGCCACGCGACCCCCTTCTACGACACGTACGGCGACCCCGACGCCGGCCGCGCCGCCAAGATCCTCAAGGACGCCGGCGTCAAGACCCCGGTCAAGGTGACCCTGAACTACACCACCGACCACTACGGCGCCGAGACCGCCCAGGAGTTCGAGGCGCTCAAGAAGCAGCTCGTCTCCAGCGGACTCTTCGACGCCACCACCCGCGGCGCGGAGTGGTCCACCTTCCGCCCGGCCCAGAAGCGCGGCGACTACGCCGTCTACGGCCTCGGCTGGTTCCCGGACTTCCCGGACCCGGACAACTACGTCGCTCCCTTCCTCGACAGCGACAACTTCCTCAACACCCCGTACGTCAACAAGGTCGTCCGCGACCAGCTCATCCCGCGGTCGCGCCGCCAGGCCGACCGCACCGCCGCGAGCCCCGTCTACGCGCAGATCCAGAAGATCGTCGCCGAGGACGTGCCCGTCCTGCCGCTGTGGCAGGGCAAGCAGTACGTCGCCGCGCGCGACGACCTCACCGGAGTCGAGTACGCGCTCAACACCTCGTCCGACCTGCTGCTCTGGGAACTGGGCCGCGGCACCGCATAACCCCCCTCGACTGGATCGGTTACACCGGCCGCGCACCAGCGCGCGGCCGGCCTGGCAAGAGATCAAGAGGCAAGTTCTGTGAAGGCACACAACAAGTGGCTGACGGCCCCGCTCGCCGCGGGGCTGTCCGCCGCCCTCCTCAGCGGCTGCGGCACCGAGCAGGGCGGAGGCTCCGGCTCCGGCGACGGCATACGCGTCGGAATGTCCGACGAGATCCTCGCCACCGACCCGGCGGCCGGCTACGACCCCGGCTCCTGGCTGCTGTTCAACAACGTCTTCCAGTCCCTGCTGGCCTTCCCCAAGGGAGGCTCGGAGCCCGAGCCCGAGGCCGCCGACAAGTGCGGTTTCTCCGCGGGCAGCAAGGTCTACACCTGCACCCTCCGGGACGGTCTCACCTTCTCCAACGGCAACCCGCTCACCTCGAAGGACGTCAAGTTCTCCTTCGAGCGGGCCCTGGAGATCGCCGACCCGTCCGGTCCCGCGCCGCTGCTCTCCACGATCGCCTCCATCGAGACCCCCGACGAGCGGACCGTCATCTTCCGCCTCAAGGTCCCGGACGCCACCTTCCCCAGCAAGATCGCCTCCGGCGCCGGCTCCATCGTGGACCACCGCGACTACCCCGCCGACGCCCTGCGCACCGACGGCAAGGCCACCGGCTCCGGCCCCTACAAGCTGGACTCCATCAGCGAGACCGAGGCCGGCTTCTCCGCCAACTCCGGCTACAAGGGCAACGCCAAGCCCAAGAACGGCGGAGTCACCCTCAAGCTCTACGGCGGCGACCGCACGGCCCTCTCCAAGGCCCTCGCCGACGGCGAGGTCGACGTCGCCTACCGAGGCCTCTCCGCCGACGACATCGCCACCCTCGAAACCTCCGAGACCACCGACGACCGGGGCATCGAGGTCACGCAGGGCAGCAGCGCCGAGGTCCAGCACCTCGTCTTCAACGTGAAGGACCCCGTCGTCGGCAAGCTCGGTGTCCGCCGGGCCATCGCCCACCTCGTCAACCGCGAGGCCCTCGTCGAGGACGTCTACAAGTCGACGGCCACGCCGCTCTACTCGATCGTCCCGGCGGGCGTCGCCGGCCACAACACCGCCTTCTTCGACACCTACGGCAGCCCCGACAAGGCCAAGGCGAAGAAGGCCCTGCGCGACGCCGACATCACCGGCAAGGTGAAGCTCACCCTCTGGTCCACGCCCAGCCGCTACGGCCCGGCCACCGACCAGGAGTTCAAGGCCATCGCCGGCCAGCTCAACGCCAGCGGCCTCTTCGAGGCCGACGTGAAGTCCGTCGCCTTCGACCAGTACGAGAAGGACATCGCCGCCGGCAAGTACGGCGTCTACGTCAAGGGCTGGGTCCCCGACTACCCCGACGCCGACAACTTCACCGCCCCCTTCTTCGGCGAGGGCAACGTCCTCGGCAACCAGTACGGGAACGCCACCATCACCGGCGACATCCTCCCGAAGACCGCCGCCCTCGCCGACCGCTCCGCCACCGCCGACGAGTACGGCCGGCTCCAGGACATCGTCGCCGAGGAACTCCCGGTCCTCCCGCTCTGGCAGGGCAAGCAGTACGCCGTCGCCCGCGACGACGTCACCGGCCTCGAATGGACCCTCGACGCCTCCACCGTCTTCCGCTTCTGGGAGCTGAAGAAGGGCTGAGACACCCCCTCGGGAGTACGGCGGAGGGGCCCGGCGCGCGACACGCGCACCGGGCCCCTCCGCCGTACCGTCCGTCGTCGGCGCTACTGATTGCCGCCGGGCCGCACCAGACCGCTCTCGTACGCGTACACCGCGGCCTGCACCCGGTCCCGCAGTCCCAGCTTCGTCAGCACATGGCCCACGTGCGTCTTCACCGTCGTCTCGCTGACGAACAGATCCGCCGCGATCTCCGCGTTCGACAAGCCCCGCGCCACCAGCTTCAGCACCTCGACCTCACGATCGGTCAAGGTGCCCAGGGTGTCCGGCACCTGCTCCTCGCCCGTCGGCAGATGCGCCGAGTACTTGTCGAGCAGCCGACGCGTGATCGACGGCGCCAGCATCGCCTCACCGGCCGCCACCACCCGGATCGCCTGCACCAGCTCGGTCGCAGGGGCGTCCTTCAGCAGGAAGCCGCTCGCCCCCGCCCGCAGCGCCTCCACCACGTACTCGTCCAGATCGAACGTGGTCAGCACCAGCACCTTCGCCGGACCGTCCCGACCCGGACCCGTGATCTGCCGGGTCGCCTCCACGCCGTCCATCCGCGGCATGCGGATGTCCATCAGCACCACGTCCGGCTGCAGCGCGCGCACCTGGTCCTGCGCCTGGAGACCGTCACCGGCCTCGCCCACCACAGCGATGTCCTGCTCCGCCTCCAGAATCATCCGGAAGCCGGTGCGCAGCAGCGGCTGATCGTCGACCAGGAGGACGCGGATCGTCACAAGGGCTCCTTCACGGGGCGGGCTGAGCTCAGGAATGGGCTGCCGTCACGGTGCCGGCGGCGCCAGGTCCATTCTGCCCTGCCCCGATTCACCCGACTCCGGCGGGCGCGCGGAAACGATCTTCAGCGGATACACCGGGGGAGTCCCGCCGAACTCCGGACAGACCTCCTGATGGTCGCACCAGCCGCAGAGCTTCGTCGGCCGCGGCCGCCAGTCGCCCGTCTCCGTCGCCAGCCGGATCGCGTCCCACAGCGCCAGGAGCTTCCGCTCCACCCGCAACAGGTCCGCCTCCACCGGGTCGTACGTCAGCACGTCCCCACTGCCCAGGTAGACCAGCTGCAACCGCCGCGGCAGCACCCGCTTCAGCCGCCAGACCACCAGCGCGTAGAACGTCATCTGGAACAGCGCGCCCTCGCGGTACTCGGGCCGGGGCGCCTTGCCCGTCTTGTAGTCGACGATCCGCACGTCACCCGAAGGCGCCACGTCGACCCGGTCGATCACCCCGCGCAGCCGCAGCCCCGAGTCCAGCTCCGTCTCCACGAACAGCTCGCGCTCGGCCGGCTCCAGACGCGTCGGATCCTCCAGCGTGAACCACCGCTCGACCAGCCGCTCCGCCTCACCGAGCCAGCCCGCGAGCCGCTCCCCGTCCGGATCCTCCGAGAACAGCTCGCCCAGCTCCGGCTTGGACTCCAGGAGCCGCTCCCACTGCCCCGGAACCATCGCCTTCGCCCGCGGCGCCGTCCGCTCCGCCGCCGCGTCGTCGAAGAGCCGCTCGAGCACCGCGTGCACCAGCGTGCCCCGCGTCGCCGCCGCACTCGGCTTCTCCGGCAGCCGGTCGATCACCCGGAACCGGTACAGCAGCGGACACTGCATGAAATCGCTCGCCCGCGACGGCGACAACGACATGGGCGCCCGGGGCTCCGCCGGCACCTGCTCGCTCGTACTCATGACTCAGACCCTACGACCCGCGACCGACAGCGAGCGGAATACCATCGACCTGGGACCCCGTCGCACTGCATGATCGAACCGTGACGCACCGACGTGGGTCACCCGTCGCGACGAAAGGAACCCGTGAACCAGGACGAGCCCAAGCCGCAGCGGACCGAGGAGCCCGGCGGCGGGATCCTCATGGGCCGCCCCTTCGGCGTGCCCGTCTACGTCGCACCCAGCTGGTTCCTGGTCGCCGCCCTCATCACCTGGGTCTTCGGCGACCAGATCGAACGGGTCCTGCCCGAACTCGGCGCCGCCCGCTACCTCGTCTCCCTCTTCTTCGCCGTCGCCTTCTACGCCTCCGTGCTCGTCCACGAACTGGCCCACACGATCGCCGCGCTCCGGTTCAAACTGCCCGTGCGCCGCATCCAGCTCCAGTTCTTCGGCGGCGTCTCCGAGATCGAGAAGGAGACCGAGACCCCCGGCCGCGAGTTCGTCCTCGCCTTCGTCGGCCCCCTCCTCTCCCTCGTCCTCGCCGGCGTGTTCTATCTCTCCCTCTACGCCGTCGAGCCCGGCACCGTCCCCGGTGTCCTCCTCGCCGGCCTGATGATCTCCAACCTGATCGTCGCGATCTTCAACCTGCTCCCCGGCCTCCCCCTCGACGGCGGCCGCATGCTCCGCGCCGTCATCTGGAAGATCACCGGCAAGCCCATGAGCGGCACCGTCGCCGCCGCCTGGGTCGGCCGCGCCCTCGCCGTCCTCGTCCTCATCGGCCTGCCCCTGCTCACCCGCACCGGCTTCCTCGGCAACTCCACCGACGACATCAGCGGCCTCGACACCGTCACCGACGCCCTGCTCGCCGCCATCCTGGCCGCGATCATCTGGACCGGCGCCGGCAACAGCCTCCGCATGGCCCGACTGCGCGAGCACCTCCCCGAGCTCCGCGCCCGCACCCTCACCCGGCGCGCCATCCCCGTCGAACCCGTCACCCCGCTCTCCGAGGCCCTCCGCCGCGCCAACGAGGCCGGCGCCCGCGCCCTCGTCGTCGTCGACGCCGGCGGCGACCCCACCGGCATCGTTCGCGAGGCCGCCATCGCCGCCGTCCCCCAGCACCGCCGCCCCTGGGTCGCCGTCAGCGCCCTCGCCCAGGACCTCGCCGACGGCATGCGCGTCCCCGCGGAGCTCACCGGCCAGCCCCTCCTCGACCACCTCCGCGCCAGCCCGGCCACCGAGTACCTGGTCGTCGAGGAGACCGGGGAGATCTACGGCGTCCTCGCCACCACCGACGTCGAGCGCGCCTTCGTCCGGGCCATGGCGCGACCGTCTTCGTAACCCCGGTACTCTGTTCACATGTCCGAACCGACCGGTGCCGCCCGCCGACGCGGGCCCTTCAAGGTCGGGGACCAGGTTCAGCTGACCGACCCCAAGGGCCGTCACTACACGTTCACGCTCGAAGAGGGAAAGAACTTCCACACCCACAAGGGTTCTTTCCCGCACGACGAACTGATCGGCGCCCCCGAGGGCAGCGTTGTCCGCACCACCGGAAACGTCGCCTACCTCGCGTTGCGCCCCCTGCTCCCCGACTACGTCCTGTCCATGCCCCGCGGTGCCGCCGTGGTCTACCCCAAGGACGCGGGGCAGATCCTGGCCTTCGCCGACATCTTCCCCGGCGCGCGCGTCGTGGAAGCGGGAGTGGGCTCGGGCTCGCTGAGCAGCTTCCTCCTGCGCGCCATCGGAGACAGCGGCATGCTGCACTCCTACGAGCGCCGCGAGGACTTCGCCGAGATCGCGAAGGGCAACGTCGAGCGTTACTTCGGCGGCCCCCACCCGGCCTGGCAGCTGACCGTCGGCGACCTCCAGGACAACCTGTCCGACACGGACGTCGACCGCGTCATCCTGGACATGCTCGCTCCCTGGGAGTGCCTGGAGGCCGTCTCCAAGGCCCTCGTCCCCGGCGGCATCCTCTGCTGCTACGTGGCGACCACCACCCAGCTCGCGCGCACCGTGGAGTCCATCCGCGAGTTCGGCTGCTACGCCGAGCCGCAGCCCTGGGAGTCCATGATCCGTAACTGGCACGTCGAGGGTCTCGCCGTCCGGCCCGATCACCGCATGATCGGCCACACCGGCTTCCTCGTCACCGCCCGCCGCCTGGCGGACGGCGTCGAGCCCCCGATGCGCCGCCGCCGCCCCGCCAAGGGCGCGTACGGCGAGGACTACGAAGGCCCCAACAAGGGCTGAGTCCTGAAACGGGGCCCGCTCCCCGTACCGGTGCTGACGTCCGGAACCGGGGCTTGCGCCCCGTACGAGGGCTGACGTCCCGACACCCGCGCCGCGCCGCCGCCGAGTTCCCCGCCCACGCGAGGGAACTCGGCGGCGGCGTCCTCATGTTCGGGCTTCGGGGCGCGTGGCGAGCCCCGGCGCCGTGCGGCGAGCCCCCGCCTGTTCCGTCCCCCTGTGACGTGTGGCACGATGCCCGAAACCCTCCGCACAGCCCTACAGGAGACGTCTCGCGTGCAGCCCTCCGCCGCCCAGGACCCCGTGGATCTGCCGGATCTCGCGCACACCCACGCCAGGCCGGCGCACTGGCTGGCGACCGCCACCGCGACCGCCGCGGTCGTCGCCCTCGCCGGACTGCTCCAGCCCGGCCCGGCCGGAGCCACGGCGGCCCCCGCCGCCCCCCGTCCGGCGCCCGCTCCGGAGGCCGCCACGGCCGACTACCCCCTGGAGTGCGGGGGAGGCCCGCACAAGGTCGCGAAGCGCGTCTCCGGCGACCTCGACGGCGACGGGAACCCGGAGACCGTTGCGGTCGTGCACTGCGAAGCGGGCTCGGGCACGCCGCCGAGCGGCGTCTACGTCCTCACCCGCGGCAAGGGCACGGACGCCCCCGCGCGCGTGGTGGCCACGCTCGTCGCGCCGCGGCAGGGAAAGAACGTCACCGAGCTCGCCGTGCGCGGCGGAGCGGTGCACGCCACGCTGCTTGGCTACTCGTCCCCCGACGTACCCATGTGCTGCCCCGACGAGAAGGAGCAGGTCAGCTGGGCGTGGCAGGGGGGCGCCTTCGTCCGCGCCGCCCGTGCCGACGCGCGGAGCGCCTGACCCGTCACGCCGCGTCGGGGCCGTACACCTCGACCTTGTCGGCGACCCGGCGCACGTGGATGCAGTCGCCCGGGCACTCCTTCGCCGAGTCCACCACGTCCTGGAGCAGCGGCAGCGGCACCGGCGTCGTCGCCCCGCCGTCCTGGAGCAGCTCGTCGTCGGCGCTCTTCACATACGCGAGCCCGTCGATGTCCAGCTCGAAGACCTCGGGAGCGTACTGCGCGCAGATCCCGTCCCCGGTGCACAGGTCCTGGTCGATCCAGACCTCCAGCGCCTCTTCGACGCCCGTCGCCGGGGCCTCGTTCTGCACGGTCATTTCTCCTGCCGTTTCTGCTTCGCGCGGGTAAGTCGGGCCACCTCTGAAGGGTGTTGACCCATGACGACGATACAACCGCCCGCTTTCAGACGGCGAAAGGGTGGGTATTCCCCTGGCGAGAGGGGAAGCGCAAGGGTGAAGATCGGACACGGCCCGGAGTCTTTTTGATCTAGGGGTTTCAATCACCACCCACGCAGGTAGGGTCAGGAAGCGTCCAGCTCCCCTTGGAGGAGGTGAGGACCGTGGCAGCCCACGACGACGACATCAACCGCGGCATCCGGCCCGGGCGAGGGTCTGAGGACCCCGCCGGACAGGTTGCCTATCTCGAGCAGGAAATCGCCGTCCTGCGCCGCAAGCTCGCCGACTCTCCGCGACACACGAGGATTCTCGAAGAGCGGATCGTCGAGCTGCAGACGAACCTGGCCGGCGTGTCCGCGCAGAACGAGCGGCTCGCCAATACGCTCCGTGAGGCCCGCGACCAGATCGTGGCTCTCAAGGAGGAGGTCGACCGGCTCGCACAGCCGCCGGCCGGCTTCGGTGTCTTCCTGCAGGTCAACGAGGACGGCACGTGCGACATCTTCACCGGGGGCCGCAAGCTCCGGGTGAACGTGAGTCCCAGCGTCGAGCTCGAAGAGCTCCGGCGCGGCCAGGAAGTCATGCTCAACGAAGCGCTCAACGTGGTCGAGGCCATGGAGTTCGAGCGTGCCGGGGACATCGTCACCCTCAAGGAGATCCTCGAGGACGGCGAGCGCGCCCTGGTGGTCGGGCACACCGACGAGGAGCGGGTGGTGAGGCTCGCCGAGCCTCTGCTGGACGTCACCATCCGCCCCGGCGACGCCCTGCTGCTCGACGCCAGGTCGGGCTACGTCTACGAGGTCATCCCCAAGAGCGAGGTCGAAGAGCTCGTTCTGGAAGAGGTCCCGGACGTCGACTACGAGAAGATCGGCGGCCTGGGCAACCAGATCGAGCTGATCCGCGACGCGGTCGAGCTCCCGTACCTCTACCCCGACCTCTTCAAGGAGCACGAACTCCGACCGCCCAAGGGCATCCTGCTCTACGGGCCGCCGGGCTGCGGCAAGACGCTGATCGCGAAAGCCGTGGCCAACTCGCTGGCCAAGAAGGTCGCCGAGGTGACCGGCCAGCCCGCGGGGAAGTCCTACTTCCTCAACATCAAGGGACCCGAGCTCCTCAACAAGTACGTGGGCGAGACCGAGCGGCACATCCGCCTCGTCTTCCAGCGTGCGAGGGAGAAGGCGAGCGAGGGCACCCCCGTCATCGTCTTCTTCGACGAGATGGAATCCCTCTTCCGCACCCGCGGATCCGGTGTCAGCTCGGACGTGGAGAACACCATCGTCCCCCAGCTGCTCGCCGAGATCGACGGTGTGGAGGGCCTGGAGAACGTCATCGTCATCGGCGCCTCTAACCGCGAGGACATGATCGACCCCGCGATCCTGCGGCCCGGCCGGCTCGACGTCAAGATCAAGATCGAGCGTCCGGACGCGGAGGCCGCGAAGGACATCTTCGCGAAGTACCTCACGGCCACCCTGCCGCTCCACACGGACGACATCTCCGAGCACAGCGGCTCGAAGGCCGCCGCCGCCCACGGAATGATCCAGTCGGTCGTCGAGCAGATGTACGCGGAATCCGAGGAGAACCGCTTCCTCGAAGTCACGTACGCCAACGGCGACAAGGAAGTCCTCTACTTCAAGGACTTCAACTCCGGCGCGATGATCCAGAACATCGTCGACCGGGCCAAGAAGATGGCCATCAAGGCCTTCCTCGACCACAACCAGAAGGGCATCCGGGTCTCCCACCTCCTCCAGGCTTGCGTGGACGAGTTCAAGGAGAACGAGGACCTGCCCAACACCACCAACCCCGACGACTGGGCCAGGATCTCCGGAAAGAAGGGCGAGCGGATCGTCTTCATCCGCACGCTCGTCACCGGAAAGCAGGGCGCGGACACGGGACGCTCCATCGACACGGTGGCCAACACCGGTCAGTACCTGTAATACGCACACCGGCTGCGGATGTCCGGAAACCGGGCATCCGCAGCCGGTGTATTCCTTCCAGCGTTTCTCCCGGCAGCACGGGTTTCTCCCGGAAGTACGGGAAATACCGCAAGTGATCTCCCCACCAGCGCTGAGCCGCTCTAGGCTCTTCGGTAACGCCGAGTCGCGCACTGTGAGCGACGCCGGGCAAGGAGGGCCGCATGACCGTACGGCGAGTAATGGGCATCGAGACGGAGTACGGGATCTCCGTCCCGGGGCACCCGAACGCCAATGCCATGCTCACCTCGTCCCAGATCGTCAACGCCTACGCGGCGGCGATGCACCGGGCGCGCCGCGCCCGCTGGGACTTCGAGGAGGAGAATCCGCTGCGGGACGCCCGCGGCTTCGACCTCGCCCGCGAGGCCGCAGACTCCAGCCAGCTCACCGACGAGGACATCGGCCTCGCCAATGTGATCCTCACCAACGGGGCCCGGCTCTACGTGGACCACGCCCACCCCGAGTACAGCTCGCCGGAGGTCACCAACCCGCGGGACGCCGTCCTCTGGGACAAGGCCGGCGAGCGGATCATGGCGGAGGCGGCCGTCCGCGCCGCCCAGCTCCCCGGAGCCCAGCCGATCCACCTCTACAAGAACAACACCGACAACAAGGGCGCCTCCTACGGCACGCACGAGAACTACCTGATGAAGCGGGAGACCCCCTTCTCGGACATCGTGCGCCACCTGACCCCCTTCTTCGTCTCCCGCCAGGTCGTGACCGGGGCCGGCCGGGTCGGCATCGGTCAGGACGGCCGGGAGAACGGCTTCCAGATCAGTCAGCGTGCCGACTACTTCGAGGTCGAGGTGGGCCTGGAGACCACCCTCAAGCGGCCCATCATCAACACGCGCGACGAGCCGCACGCGGACGCCGAGCGGTACCGCCGCCTGCACGTGATCATCGGGGACGCGAACCTCTCGGAGATCTCGACCTACCTCAAGCTCGGCACGACCGCGCTGGTCCTGTCGATGATCGAGGACGGGTTCATCACCGTGGACCTCGCCGTCGACCAGCCGGTCAGGACGCTCCACCAGGTCTCGCACGACCCGACCCTCCAGTACCTGGTCACGCTCCGCAGCGGCCGGACGCTCACCGCGGTCCAGTTGCAGATGGAGTACTTCGAGCTGGCCAGGAAGTACGTGGAGGAGCGGTACGGCTCGGACGCGGACGAGCAGACGAAGGACGTCCTCACGCGCTGGGAGGACACCCTCAACCGGCTCGAGAACGACCCGATGAGCCTCTCGGGCGAGCTCGACTGGATCGCCAAGCGGGAGCTCATGGAGGGCTACCGGCGCCGCGACGGCCTGGACTGGGACGCGCCCCGCCTGCACCTGGTGGACCTCCAGTACGCGGACGTACGGCCCGAGAAGGGCCTGTACAACCGTCTGGCGGCCCGGGGGCGCATGAAGCGGCTCCTGGACGAGACCGAGGTGCGGCAGGCCGAGACGGCGCCTCCGGAGGACACCAGGGCCTACTTCCGGGGCCGCTGCCTGGAGCAGTACGCCGACGACGTCGCCGCGGCCTCCTGGGACTCGGTGATCTTCGACCTGCCGGGCCGGGACTCGCTCCAGCGCGTCCCGACGATGGAGCCGCTGCGCGGCACCAAAGCCCACGTCAAGGCGCTCCTGGACCGCTGCCGGACGGCGGAGGAACTCGTCCGCGTGCTTTCCGGCGGATGATCGGGGGCCCGACACGGGCCTGAAATGCGCCGGTACTGGGAATCATGGAAACAGTGCCCGGGCGATGTGGAAACTGCGGGGCCGAAGTCAGACCCGACCTATAGGGTCTGATCTTGTACGGACTCAACCGAGCGGGCCGATTTCGAGCGGGGTGAGGGATATGGCGACCAAGGACACCGGCGGCGGACAGCAGAAGGCGACGCGATCCACGGAGGAGGTCGAGGAGACCACCACGGAGGCGAGCTCCGACCTCCAGGAGCGCCAGGAGAAGCTGAGCGACGACGTGGACTCCGTGCTGGACGAGATCGACGACGTCCTCGAGTCCAACGCGGAGGAGTTCGTTCGTAGCTTCGTCCAGAAGGGCGGCGAGTAGCCGCCCTCCGCGCCTGTACTCCTCCGTCCCCGGAGCCCCGGAGAAAGCCGTGGGCCCGGGGACGGATGACAGGCGGTGGCACGGGTATGGTCCGTGCACAGCAAGCAAGATCGGCCCGTGCGTCCCACGGCGGGCCGACTCTCCCACCCGGAAGGAATCGCGTGGAAGCCAACCCTCGTAGCACCGGGCGTCTGCCGGCGGCCTTCCTGACGCCGGGATCGTCCTCGTTCCTGGACTTCCTGGCGGACCACTCGCCGGAGCTGCTGCCGAGCCGCCGGAAGCTGCCGGAGGGCGTCCTCGACGCCCCGCACGGCACGACCATCGTGGCGGTCACGTTCCCCGGCGGGGTCGTCCTCGCGGGCGACCGGCGGGCCACCATGGGCAACATGATCGCGCAGCGGGACATGGAGAAGGTCTTCCCGGCCGACGAGTACTCCGCCGTCGCCATCGCCGGCACCGCCGGTCTCGCCGTGGAGATGGTCAAGCTCTTCCAGCTGGAGCTGGAGCACTTCGAGAAGGTGGAGGGCGCCACGCTCTCCCTGGAGGGCAAGGCGAACCGCCTGTCCACCATGATCCGCGGCAACCTCGCCATGGCCATGCAGGGGCTCGCCGTCGTGCCGCTCTTCGCGGGCTGGGACGAGGGCAAGGGGAAGGGCCGGATCTTCTCCTACGACGTGACAGGCGGCCGCTCCGAGGAGCAGGGCTACGCCGCCACCGGCTCCGGCTCGATCTTCGCGCGCGGGTCGATGAAGAAGCTCTACCGCCCCGACCTCACCGAGCAGCAGGCCACGACCCTGGTCGTGCAGGCGCTGTACGACGCGGCGGACGACGACTCGGCGACCGGTGGCCCCGACATGGCCCGCCGGATCTTCCCGCTCGTCACCGTCATCACCGAGGAGGGTTTCCGCAGGCTCACCGAGGCCGAGTCCTCCGAGCTGGCCCGGTCGGTCACCGAGCGGCGTCTCGAGCAGCCCGACGGGCCGCGCGCCGCCCTGCTCTGACCACTCGTCGCCCTGTAGAAGCCCAGAAGAAAGGGACGGACCGCCGGTGTCCACTCCGTTCTACGTCTCACCCCAGCAGGCCATGGCCGACCGGGCGGAGTACGCCCGCAAGGGCATCGCCCGAGGCCGCAGCCTCGTCGTCCTCCAGTACACCGACGGCATCGTCTTCGTCGGCGAGAACCCGTCGCGCGCCCTGCACAAGTTCAGCGAGATCTACGACCGGATCGGCTTCGCCGCCGCCGGGAAGTACAACGAATACGAGAACCTCCGCATCGGCGGCGTGCGCTACGCCGACCTGCGGGGCTACACCTACGACCGGGACGACGTCACCGCGCGCGGCCTGGCCAACGTCTACGCCCAGACGCTCGGCACGATCTTCTCCAGCGCGGGGGAGAAGCCGTACGAGGTCGAGCTGGTCGTCGCCGAGGTGGGCACCGAGCCGGAAGGCGACCAGATCTACCGGCTGCCGCACGACGGCTCGATCGTGGACGAGCACGGTTCGGTCGCGGTCGGCGGCAACGCGGAGCAGATCGGCTCCTTCCTGGACCAGCGGCACCGGGACGGCATGTCCCTGGCCGAGGCCCTGAAGCTGGCCGTCCAGGCGCTCTCGCGGGACACCAACGGCAGCGAGCGGGAGATCCCCGCGGAGCGCCTCGAGGTGGCGGTCCTGGACCGTACGCGCCCGCAGCAGCGCAAGTTCAAGCGGATCGTCGGCCGGCAGCTGTCGCGCCTCCTGGAGGCGGACAACGCCGCCGCGGCGCGGACGGACGAGCCCTCCGACGAGGTTCCGGAGGAGTAGACGGGCCCGAGTCCGCACGGACTCCGCCCGAGTTCCACCCGAGGGGCCCCGGTGCGCGCGAGCGGACCGGGGCCCTCGGCGATTCCGGGGAGAGCGGCTCAGGCGGCCGGTGCGGGTCCCGAGGAGCCGCGGGGGACCAGGGTGACCGGGAGGTCGTCGGGACGCGGCGGCTCGCCCGCGAGGACGGCCAGGAGGGCCGCCATGCCCCGCTCCCCGATGCGCTCGGCGGGCAGCGAGACGGTGGTCAGCTCCGGTTCGACGGCGGTCGCGAGCGCGAGGTCGTCGAAGCCGGTGACCGAGACGTCCTCGGGGACCCGCAGCCCGAGGCGCCGAAGGGCCTTGCAGGCGCCCGCCGCGAGGATGTCGTCGTCGCACACGAGGGCGGTGGCGCGAGGGCCGGGGGCCGCGAGGGCGCGCTCGGTGGCGGCCATGGCGCCGTGCACGTCCAGGGGTGCGCGGACGGTCCGTACCGACATGCCGGCGAGGGCGTCGGCGAGCGCGGCGGCGCGGACGTCGAACGTCCAGGACGGCACGGCCGACGCGAGGTGGACGAAGTGCCGGTGGCCGAGGGCCAGCAGATGGCCCGTGACCTGGCGCATGCCGTCCGCGATGTCGAGATTGACGTGGGCGGCGGCTCCGGGGTCGGCCGGGTCGCTGTCGAGCATGACCAGCGGCAGGTCGGTGCCCCGGAAGGCCTTCAGGGCGTCCGAGGCCATCGAGGAGGCGATGATCCCGTCGAGCGCCGCGCGGGCCGAGGCGAAGGGGTCCTTGGCGGGGCCGACGCCGTCGGGGGAGGGGTACAGGACCACGCCGAAGCCGTGCCGGGCGGCGACGGTCGCCGCGCCCGTGTAGACACGGGCGAAGAACTCGTTGGTGAGCGCCGGGACGACGAGCAGGGCCGTACGGGTGTGGCCGAGGCGGAGGTTGCGGGCGGCGAGGTTGGGGCGGTAGCCGAGGCTCCGCGCCGCCTCCCGCACCGTGTCGGCGGTGCGCTCGGAGACGCGCCCGCGCCACTTGTCGCCGAGGACGAGCGAGACGGTGGCCTGCGAGACGCCCGCGACCCGGGCGACGTCCCGGCTGGTCGGGCGGGTGCCGCCGAGCGGCTCCGGGGTCTGCACACAAGCCTCCGCGTCGGACGGGTCCCGGTGCGCCCGCGGCGCCGGAGGTGTCCCGGGTGCCGCGGTACGTCGGGTGGGATCCGGACACTACCCGGTCGTTCCCAGGGCGCGGGGTGGACCCGCGCACTGCCGACATGGTACGTATGACGTGGACGTTATACGTAAAACCTCGGCGGGGTCCGAGGGAGGGGAGACGACATGGCCACCGAGGCCACGGCACACGGCGGCTATCTCGACCTACTCCGGGCACCGCACGCCGCCCGGCTGCTGGCCGGCACGCTCATCGGGCGCCTGCCCAACGGCGTCGGCCCCATCGCCCTCACCCTCTTCGTCCGCGACCAGGGCGGCAGCTACACGCTCGCGGGCGGCCTCATCGCCGCCTACGGCGTCGCCACGGCCGTCGGCCAGCCCCTCCTCGGCCGCGCCGTCGACCTCAAGGGCCAGCCGCGCGTCCAGCTGCCCGCCGCCGTCCTCTCCGCCCTCGGCATGGTCCTGCTGGCCTTCACCGGCATCGGCAACCTCGCCCTCGCCTACGCGGCCGTCGTCCTCGCCGGGCTCTTCACCCCGCCCCTGGAGGGCGGCCTTCGCGCCCTCTGGCCGAGCGTCCTCGGCCGCGAGGACCGGGTCCACCGCGCCTACGCCCTCGACGCGGTCGCCCAGGAGGTCATGTTCACCGTCGGGCCCCTCCTGCTGACCGTCCTCGTCGCCCTCTGGTCGCCCGCCGCCGCCCTCCTCGTCATCAACGTCCTCGGCGTCCTCGGCGCCCTCGCCGTGGTCCTCTCCGAGCCCTCCCGCACCTGGCGTTCCGCGCCCCGCGAGGCCCACTGGCTGGGCGCCCTGCGCTCGCCCGGGCTCCTCGCCCTCCTCGGCTCCTTCTTCTTCGTCGGCCTCGCCCTCGGCTCCATCACCGTCGCCGCCGTCTCCTACGCCGACGACCTGGGCACGCCCTCCGTCTACGGCTGGCTGATGGCCGCCCTCGGCCTCGGCGCCCTCCTCGGTGGCGTCGCCTACGGCGCCCGCTCGTGGACCGGAGCGCCCGAGAAGCGGCTACGGGTCCTCGTCCTGCTCCTCGCGCTCTGCTACCTGCCGCTCACCCTGACCCCCGGCCCGGTCGCCATGACCGGCCTCTCGGTCCTCTCGGGCGTCTTCCTCGCCCCGGTCCTCGCCTGCGCGTTCATCGTCGTCGACCGGCACGCCCCGGCCGGCACCGTCACCGAGGCCTTCTCCTGGCTCGTCACGACCTTCGGCGTCGGCTCGGCCCTCGGCTCCGCGGCTGCGGGACCCGCCGTCGAACTCGCCGGAACCGCCACCGGATTCGCCGTGGCCGGAGCGGGCGGCCTCATCGCCCTCGCCGTCCTCCTCGCCACCGGGCGCGTCCTCCACGTACCCGTGAGCCCGGCGGTGCCGGTGGCCCAGGCCGAGGCCGACGCGCGACACGCCGTCAGCGCGGGCGGCCCCACCCCCGTACACACCGAAAAGAACACGCACTGATCGGAAAATGATCGAAACGGGAACGCCCAACCCGGTTTCATCACACGCCGTCAGGCGTAATGTTCAGACATGGACCGCCGCATTTTCGGGCTGGAGAACGAGTACGGCGTCACGTGCACGTTCAGGGGACAGCGCCGACTGTCTCCTGACGAAGTGGCGCGCTACCTCTTCCGCCGTGTCGTGTCATGGGGCCGCAGCAGCAATGTCTTCCTGCGGAACGGCGCCCGCCTGTACCTGGACGTGGGTTCGCATCCGGAATACGCCACACCGGAATGTGACGACGTGACCGAACTGGTCACCCACGACAAGGCCGGCGAGCGCATTCTCGAAGGCCTGCTCGTCGACGCCGAACGCCGCCTGCACGAGGAGGGAATCGCGGGCGACGTCTATCTCTTCAAGAACAACACCGACTCCGCAGGAAACTCCTACGGTTGCCACGAGAACTATCTCGTCGCCCGCCACGGGGAGTTCTCCCGGCTCGCGGACATCCTCATTCCCTTCCTCGTCACCCGGCAGCTCATCTGCGGCGCGGGAAAGGTCCTCCAGACCCCGCGTGGCGCGGTCTTCTGCGTGTCCCAGCGTGCCGAGCACATCTGGGAGGGCGTCAGCTCCGCCACGACCCGCTCGCGGCCCATCATCAACACCAGGGACGAGCCGCACGCCGACGCCGAGCGCTACCGCCGCCTCCACGTCATCGTCGGCGACTCGAACATGTCCGAGACGACCATGCTGCTCAAGGTCGGCGCCACCGACCTGGTGCTCCGCATGATCGAGGCCGGCACCGTGATGCGCGACCTGACCCTGGAGAACCCCATCCGGGCGATCCGCGAGGTCAGCCACGACATCACGGGCCAGCGCAAGGTCCGGCTCGCCAGCGGCCGCGAGGCCTCCGCCCTGGAGGTCCAGCGCGAGTACTACGAGAAGGCCGTCGACTTCGTCGACCGGCGCGGCATCCGCACCGGCACCGTCGCGCAGGTCCTGGAGCTGTGGGGCCGTACGCTCGACGCGATCGAGAGCGAGCGGCTCGACAAGATCGAGACCGAGATCGACTGGGTCATGAAGCACCGGCTCATCGAGCGGTACCGGGCCAAGCACAACATGACCATGTCGAACCCGAGGGTCGCGCAGATAGACCTCGCCTACCACGACATCCACCGCCGTCGTGGGCTCTACTACCTGCTGCAGAAGAACGGCCAGGCGGCCCGGATCTGCAACGACATGAAGATCTTCGAGGGCAAGTCGGTGCCCCCGCAGACCACGAGGGCGCGACTCCGCGGCGACTTCATCCGCCGCGCCCAGGAGCAGCGCCGGGACTTCACCGTCGACTGGGTCCACCTCAAGCTCAACGACCAGGCGCAGCGCACCGTGTTGTGCAAGGACCCGTTCCGCTCCGTCGACGACCGGGTCGAAAAGCTGATCGCCGGAATGTAGGACCGGCGCGTACGAGCCCCCGGGGCCCCGCATGTTCGACGTGCGGGGCCCTCGACGTGACAGGAGGACCGCCTAGAGTGTCGGCACAACTACTGTGCCGTCTGAGATCTGAGGAACACGTGCGCCGACTTGCCGGCCTACTCGTCGTCCCGCTGCTGCTGCTCTCGACAGCGGCGTGCGGCAGCGACGACAAGGGCTCCGATTCCGCTTCGATGAAGAACGGGCTGCCCGCCATCACCGCGGGGGCCAAGTTCGGCGAGAAGCCGACCCTCTCCAAGGGCGAGGGTGCCCCGCCCAAGGAACTGAAGGTCAACGTCATCAGCGAGGGTGACGGCCCGGTGACGAAGAAGGGCGACGCGCTCCAGGTGAACTACCTGGGTCAGGCCTGGGACTCCACCACCCCCTTCGACAACAGCTTCGACCGCGGTCAGCCCTTCGACGTGACCCTCGGTGCCGGCGCGGTCATCAAGGGCTGGGACCAGGGTCTCGAGGGCCAGAAGGTCGGCAGTCGCATCGAGATCGGCATCCCGCCGGAGCTCGGCTACGGCGAGGCCGGCTCGCCGCCGAGCATCAAGCCGAACGCCACCCTCGTCTTCGTCGTGGACATCCTGAAGTCCGTCACGATCCCGAAGTCCGCCACCGGCACGCCGGTCGCGCAGGACAACAAGGACCTGCCGAAGGTCGGGACGAACACCGACGGCAAGGCGCCCACGCTGACGGTCCCCAAGGTCGCCGCACCGACCAAGCTCGTCTCGAACTACGTGCTCGAGTCCAAGGGCGAGGCCGTCAAGGCGACCGACACGGTCGTCGTGAACTACGTCGCCGCCCTCTGGAAGGACGGCAAGGTCTTCGACTCGACCTACACCACCGGCAAGCCCGCGAACTTCCCGCTCGCGCAGCTCACGCTGAAGGGCCTCAAGGACGGTCTCGTCGGCAAGAAGGTCGGCAGCCGCGTCCTCATCGTCGCCCCGCCGTCCGAGGCGTTCGGCGACAAGGAGCAGCAGGGCATTCCGAAGAACTCCACGCTGGTGTTCGCCGTGGACATCCTGACGAAGATGTAAGACTGTCCCGATCGCGCAGTTCATCAGTATGAGGAGCAGTTCAGTGAGCATCGAGAAGCCCGAGGTCGACTTCCCGGGCGGCGAGCCGCCGAAGGACCTGAAGATCAGGGACATCTGGGAGGGCGACGGCGCCGAGGCCAAGGCCGGCGCCAACGTCCGCGTCCACTACGTGGGCGTCGCCTTCTCCACCGGCGAGGAGTTCGACTCCTCCTGGAACCGCGGCGAGCCGCTCCAGTTCCGGCTCGGTGTCGGCCAGGTCATCTCCGGCTGGGACCAGGGCGTCCAGGGCATGAAGGTCGGCGGCCGTCGCGAGCTGATCATCCCCGCCCACCTCGCCTACGGTGACCGTGGCGCCGGCGCCAAGATCGCCCCGGGCGAGACGCTGATCTTCGTCTGCGACCTGGTCGCCGTCTGACCGGTCGTGTCCGACCGGTGACGGTCCTCCGAGGGCCCCTGCCATCCGTGGCGGGGGCCCTCGGCTTTTGTCCCGACACTCCGGGGCGGTACGGTCGGACGTCCGACAAGTGGATCCGGCAAAAGAGGTGCGGGACGTCGATGGCGATTGCCAAGTCCGAGCGGCTGATGAATCTCGCGCTGTGTCTGCTCGGGACGCGCCGCCCGCTGAGCAAGCGCGAGCTCCGCGGCTCCATCGAGGCCTACCTCGAAGCGAGCGGGGACGACGCCTTCAACCGGATGTTCGAGCGCGACAAGGACGACCTGCGCGAGCTGGGTCTCGTCATCGAGACCGTCGAGAACCTGGAGGGCGAGACCGGCTACCTCGCCCGCCGCGACTCCAACCGCCTCCCGCCCATCACCCTCGACGCCGAGGAGGCCGCCGCGCTCGGCCTCGCCGCCAGGGTCTGGCAGCAGGCCCGGCTCGCAGGAGCCGCCAGCGGCGCCCTCCAGAAGCTCCGCGCCGCCGGCATGCCCGAGGCGGAGGACTCGTACGACGTCCAGCCCAGCGCCCTCGAACCCCGCATCCCGGTCCACGAGGCCGCCTTCGAGCCCCTCATGCTGGCCTGCCGCGACCGCAGGCCCGTCGTCTTCGACTACCGCAAGGCCAACGCCGCCCGCCCCGAGACCCGCCAGGTCGAGCCCTGGACCCTCGAATGCTGGCGCGGCCACTGGTACCTCGCGGGCTGGGACCGCGACCGGGGCGCCGAGCGCGTCTTCCGCCTCTCCCGGATCACCGGCAAGGTCCGCTCCCGGGCCGGCGCCTTCACCGCGCCCGTGCCCGACGTCGTCACCGTCCGCGAGACCGTCGAGAGCTGGGCGGGGGAGACCGCCACCCGCTCCGCGCGGATCCGCCTGCGCGCCGGCTGCGGCTACCCGCTGCGCGCCCGCGCCCAGTCCGTGGAGGTGGGCGACGACGGCTGGGACGAGCTGGAGATCCCGTACGGGCACGGGCTCGACGCCTGGCTGGTCGAGTTCGGCCCGGACGTCGTCGTACGGGAACCCGCCGATCTGCGGGCGGATGTACTGGACCGGCTGCGCGCCGTGGCCAAGGGCTGAGGGGGAGACGTACCGCATGGCTGCCAACGCGATCGACCAGACGAGGCGGATGCTGTCCCTCGTCACGTATCTCCGTGAGCGCCCCGGCGCCCACGTCGCCGACGTCGCGCGCGCCTTCGGGATCACCGAGGACGAGCTGATCTCCGACCTGGACGTGCTGCCCATGTGCGGCACCAGCTTCCGCGGCGGCGATCTGCTCGACATCGACACCGACGGCGACCGGATCTGGTGGCACAACCCCGACGACGTCGCCGCGCCGCTGCGGCTCGCCGCCGACGAGGCGACCGCCCTCCTGGTCGCCGCCCGGGCCGTCGCCACCCTGCCCGGGCTCCGCGAGAGCGACCGGGACGCGCTGGTCCGCGCCACCGCCAAGCTGGAGGCGGCGGCCGGCGAGGCCGCCGGGGCCAGCTCCCGGCTCTCGGTCACCTTCGAGTCCGAGGGCGGCGTCTTCGCCGAGGTCGACCGGGCGATCTCGGAGCGCAGGCGGCTGTGGGTGCGCTACTACTCGCCCGCGCGCGACGAGCTCACCGAGCGCGAGGTCGACCCGATCCGGCTCTTCGCCGTCGGCCACACGTACATGGAGGCGTGGTGCCGGCTCTCCGAGGCGCGCCGCACCTTCCGTCTGGACCGGGTCGTCGAGATCAGGCTCCTCGACGAGCACGCCGCGCCGCCCGAGCTGGAACTGCGCGACCTCTCCGAGGGGCTGGTCCAGCCCTCCGCCGACGATCCCGAGGTCGTGGTCGAGGTGGGCCCCGGCGGCCGGTGGGTCGCCGAGTACTACCCGCACGACCGGGCCGACGAGCTGCCCGACGGCGGCCTGCGGATCACCCTGCGGACGCCGGACCCCGCCTCGCTGCGGAGGCTCGCCCTCCGGCTGGGCAGCGACGGGCGGATCGTCGCGCCGCGCGAGCTCGCCGACAGTGCCCGGGAGGCGGCGACCGCCGCACTCGCCGCGTACGAGGGCGTGTGACGTTCTCCGCTTCGAGGACGCTGTAGCTGACGTAGTTGCCGAATCGGTCGCCGCCGAACCGGTTCTCGCCGCATCCGTTATCGCCAACCCGTTGTCGCCGAACCCGTTGTCGCCGTAGGGAAACGAGGGAGATGTCCGTCATGCATGGTCTCGCCGCGACGATGGCCCCGGTCCTCTTCAAGGCCGCCTGCCCCGACTGCCGCTCCCGCTTCGAGCTCTCCGCGAGCGCCCTGCGCCTCGCCATCGGCGCCAGCCGGCGGACCACCTTCTACTCCTTCACCTGCCCCGAGTGCGGCAGCTCCGTCCGCAAGCCCGCGGGGGAACGCATCGTCGAGCTCCTCACCGGCGGCGGCGTCCGCACCCTGCGCCTCCACACCACCGTCTGAACGACCCCCACCCGCTCAAGGTCTAGGCTCTGCCCATGTTCTGGCCCATGCTCGCCATCGCCCTCGGCTTCCTCGGCACCGCCGTCCTCGGCCTCCTCGGCATCAAGGTGTTCCTGGAGGTCCAGCGCCTCGGCCGGCAAGTGGCCCGCACCACAGAACGGATCACCCAGGCCGCCGAAGAGCTCGAAACGGCCGCCGTGGGACTGGCCCGAACCGGCGAGACACTGCGCTGAGTCGGTGCCGTACGCTGCACGAAACGGCTCGTCCCGGGCTCGCGGGACGCAATCGGGAGTATGCACGGGCATTGCCTCACGTTTACTCCTGCGGGTTACGATCGCAGGCAGCGCGGTGGCCGGACGCATGTCCGACCCGCCGGGCACGCACTCCATGTCGCCTCGGTGAAGAAGGTAAAAGCTATGGGTAGGCTCGGCCCCACCGAGATCATCCTCATCCTCGTCGTCATCATTCTCCTGTTCGGCGCCAAGAAGCTTCCGGACATGGCCCGCTCGCTGGGCAAGTCGGCCCGCATCCTCAAGAGCGAGGCCAAGGCGATGAAGTCGGACGACCAGCAGAGCGCCCCCGCCCCCGCCGACCCGCCGCACGCCGGAACCGGAGCGCAGGACGCGCAGCCCGCGCCGCGTACCATCCAGGCCGCTCCCGGCGACGTGACCAGCTCGCGTCCCGTGACCGAGCCCTCGGACACGACCAAGCGCTGACCCGGTCCGCCGCGGCCGCCGCACTGTGCGGCGGCTGCCGCACGAGATGAGGACGTGGGTTGCCCAAGTCTGCCCGCAAGCAGGAGAAGGATCCCGAGGGCCGGATGCCCCTCGTGGAGCACCTGCGTGAACTCCGCAACCGTCTGGCGAAGGGTCTCCTCGCCATCACCGCGGTAACGATCGTGGCCCTCGTGTACAGCGAGGAGCTGATGCAGTTCCTGGCGGATCCGGTGCCCAAGTGCCCACCGGGTGTCACCAGTGACGGCGGCAACTGCGCGGAGGTCGTCTTCAACACGCTGATGGCCCCCTTCAGCACGACGATCCAGCTGTCGCTGACCGCCGGCCTCGTCATCGCCAGCCCCGTCTGGCTCTACCAGCTGTGGGCCTTCGTCGCGCCCGGACTGCACAAGAGCGAGAAGAAGTACACGTACGCCTTCGTCGGCGCGGCCGTGCCGCTGTTCTCCGCCGGCGCCTACCTCGCGTACCTGATCCTCCCCATCAGCGTGAAGGTGCTCATCAGCCTCACGCCCGCCGGCTCGGCGAACCTCCTCTCGCTCGGTGACGTCCTCGACTTCACCCTGCGCATGGTGCTCGTCTTCGGTCTCGCCTTCGAGCTGCCGCTCGTCCTGGTGATGCTCAACCTGACCGGTGTCCTCACCGGTCGCCGCATGGCCGGCTGGTGGCGCGGCGTGATCATGGGCGTCTTCGTCTTCGGCGCCGTCATCACCCCCACCACCGACCCGATCGGCATGATCGCCCTCGCGGGACCCATCACGATCCTGTACTTCGGGGCCGTCGGCTTCTCTCTCCTCAACGACCGGCGGCGCAAGCGCAACAACCCCGACGCCGCACTCGACGACGACGAGGCTTCCGAACTCGACCTCACCCCCGAGGCCGTCGGCGCCATCGAACCCGTCGGCGCCACGCGGGCCCTGCCCGAGCAGGCCACCGGGCCGGGCGAGACCGGGGGCTCCGTCGCGCACCGGGTCAACGGTTACGACGACATCACCTGATCTTGTGGGGATCCCCCCAGACTCCGTCCGGGGGGATCCCCACATGACCAGCGACATCACCCTCTTCGTCAACCCCACCGCCGGCCGCGGTCGCGGCGCCCACGCCGCGCAACCTGCCGCGCAGGCCCTCAGGGACGCCGGATTCTCCGTCCGCACCCTCCTCGGGCACGACGCCGACGATGCCCTGCGGCGCGCCCGCGAGGCCGTCGACGCGGGGACCGGCGCCCTCGTCGCCGTCGGCGGCGACGGCATGATCTCCCTCGCGCTCCAGGCGGTCGCGGGGACCCGGACGCCGCTCGGAGTCATCGCCGTCGGCACCGGCAACGACTTCGCCCGCACTCTCGGCCTGCCGGTCCGCGCCCCGGCCGCGGCCGCCCGCGTCACCGCCGAGCTGCTCAAGGGCGCCGGCGGCCACGCGATGGACCTCGGGCGGATCACGGGAGCCACCACCACCCGCTGGTTCGGCACCGTCCTCGCCTCCGGTTTCGACTCCCGTGTGAACGACCGCGGCAACCGCATGCGCCTCCCCGTCGGACGCTTCAAGTACGACCTCGCCATCCTCGCCGAACTCGCGGCCTTCCGGCCCTTCCCCTACCGGCTGACCCTCGACGGCGGGCGGGTCGTCGAGACCGACGCGACCCTCGTCGCCGTCGGCAACGGCACGTCCTACGGCGGCGGCATGCGCATCTGCGCCGATGCCCGTACCGACGACGGACTCCTCGACGTCACCGTCGTCGGCGACTGCTCCCGCGCCACGCTGATCAAGGTGTTCCCCCGCGTCTACCGCGGCACCCACCTCGACCACCCGAAGGTCACCACGTACCGGGTCCGCTCCCTCACGCTCGACGCACCCGGCATCACCGGCTACGCCGACGGCGAGCCCCTCGGTCCGCTGCCCCTCACGGTGGAGTGCGTCCCCGGCGCCCTGCGCGTCCTGGCGCCTCCCGTGGCCCCGGGACCATTGCCCCGATAAAGATCGCGTCACTGTCAGAGGCGGCGGGTAGGCTCGATGACAAGATGACAGAGGACCTCACACCAGCCGAAGCGTACGCAGCCGCTCTCGCCCGAAACGCCGAGCAGCGGACCGCGCTGGCCCCCTTCCGCGAGATGTACGACTTCGATCTGGACCCCTTCCAGATCGAGGCGTGCAAGGCCCTCGAGTCGGGCAAGGGCGTGCTCGTCGCCGCGCCAACGGGCTCCGGGAAGACCATCGTCGGCGAGTTCGCCGTCCATCTCGCCCTCAGCCAGGGCCGCAAGTGTTTCTACACGACGCCCATCAAGGCGCTGTCGAACCAGAAGTACGCCGACCTCGTCAAGCGGTACGGCGCGGACAAGGTCGGCCTGCTCACCGGCGACAACAGCGTCAACGGTGACGCGCCGATCGTCGTCATGACCACCGAAGTCCTCCGCAACATGCTGTACGCGGGGTCACAGGCCCTCTCCGGCCTCGGCTACGTCGTGATGGACGAGGTGCACTACCTCTCCGACCGCTTCCGCGGCGCCGTCTGGGAGGAAGTGATCATCCACCTCCCCGAGTCCGTCACCCTCGTGTCACTCTCCGCGACCGTGTCCAACGCCGAGGAGTTCGGCGACTGGCTGGACACCGTCCGCGGCGACACCGAGGTCATCGTCTCCGAGAGCCGTCCCGTACCCCTCTGGCAGCACGTCCTGGCCGGACGCCGGATGTACGACCTCTTCGAGGAGGAGACCGACCACGGCGGCCGCGGCTCCGCGCGCCGCGAGGTCAACCCCGACCTCGTCCGCCTCGCCCGCACCGAGAACTCGACGTACAACCCGCGTGACCGGCGCCGCGGCAAGATGATCCGTGAGGCCGACCGCGAGCGGGAGCGCCGCCAGCGCTCCCGCATCTGGACCCCCGGCCGCCCCGAGGTCATCGAGCGACTCGACGCCGAGGGGCTCCTGCCCGCCATCACCTTCATCTTCAGCCGCGCCGGCTGCGAGGCCGCCGTCCAGCAGTGCCTCCACGCCGGGCTCCGCCTCAACAACGAAGAGGGACGTCTGCGCGTCCGCGAGATCGTCGAGGAGCGGACCGCCTCCATCCCCACCGAGGACCTCCACGTCCTCGGCTACTACGAGTGGCTCGAAGCGCTGGAGCGGGGCATCGCCGCCCACCACGCCGGCATGCTCCCCACCTTCAAGGAGGTCGTCGAGGAGCTCTTCGTCCGCGGCCTCGTGAGGGCCGTCTTCGCCACCGAGACCCTCGCCCTCGGCATCAACATGCCCGCGCGGTCCGTCGTCCTGGAGAAGCTCGTCAAGTGGAACGGCGAGCAGCACGCCGACATCACACCCGGCGAGTACACCCAGCTCACCGGCCGCGCCGGCCGTCGTGGCATCGACGTCGAGGGCCATGCCGTGGTGCTCTGGCAGCGTGGCCTCGACCCGGGTCACCTCGCCGGGCTCGCGGGCACGCGCACGTACCCGCTGCGCTCCAGCTTCCGGCCCTCGTACAACATGGCGGTCAACCTCGTCGACCAGTTCGGCCGCCACCGCTCCCGCGAGCTCCTCGAAACCTCCTTCGCCCAGTTCCAGGCCGACCGCTCCGTCGTGGGCATCTCGCGCCAGGTCCAGAAGAACGAGGAGGGCCTGGAGGGCTACCGCGAGGGCATGACCTGCCACCTCGGAGACTTCGAGGAGTACGCGCGGCTCCGCCGCGACCTCAAGGACCGGGAGACGGAACTGGCCCGGCAGGGCGCCGCCCAGCGGCGTGCCCAGGCCGCCGGCTCGCTGGAGAAGCTCAAGCCGGGCGACATCATCCATGTCCCCACCGGCAAGTTCGCGGGACTGGCTCTCGTCCTCGACCCCGGTATCCCCGCGGGGCGGACCAACGGCCACCGGGGCTTCGAGCAGCACGACGGACCGCGTCCGCTCGTCCTCACCGCCGAGCGGCAGGTCAAGAGGCTCGCCTCCATCGACTTCCCGGTCCCCGTCGAGGCGCTCGACCGCATGAGGATCCCCAAGTCCTTTAACCCGCGCTCGCCGCAGTCCCGCAGGGATCTCGCCTCCGCGCTGCGGACCAAGGCCGGGCACGTCCATCCCGAGCGCCACCACAAGCAGCGCGCGGCCGCCGCCGACGACCGCGAGATCGCCCGGCTGCGCACCGCGCTCCGCGCCCATCCGTGCCACGGCTGCGACGAGCGCGAGGACCACGCCCGCTGGGCCGAGCGCTACCACCGCCTCCAGCGCGACACGCACCAGCTGGAGCGGCGCATCGAAGGCCGTACCAACACGATCGCCCGGACCTTCGACCGGATCGTCGCGCTCCTCACCGAGCTCGACTACCTGCGGGCCGACGAGGTCACGGACAACGGCAAGCGGCTGGCCCGGCTCTACGGCGAGCTCGACCTGCTGGCGAGCGAATGCCTCCGGGACGGTGTCTGGGAGGGGCTCACCCCGCCCGAACTCGCGGCCTGTGTCTCGGCGTTGGTGTTCGAATCGCGCCAGGCCGACGACGCCGTCGCGCCGAAGCTGCCGACGGGCAACGCCAAGGCGGCGCTCGGTGAGATGGTCCGGATCTGGGGCCGACTCGACGCCCTTGAGGAGGAGTTCAAGATCAACCAGGCGGAGGGGGTCGGCCAGCGCGAGCCGGACCTCGGCTTCGCCTGGGCCGCCTACCAGTGGGCCTCCGACAAGAGCCTCGACGAGGTGCTCCGCGAGGCGGAGATGCCCGCCGGCGACTTCGTCCGCTGGTGCAAGCAGGTCATCGACGTCCTCGGACAGATCGCCGCCGCGGCGCCCAAGGAGAACAGCACGGTCTCCAAGAACGCCCGCAAGGCCGTCGAGTCACTGCTGCGGGGTGTCGTCGCCTACAGCTCGGTGGGCTGACAGGTCCGGTTCCTTCAGGCCAGTGCCCGTGGCGATCACGCCACGGGCACTGGGCGTTCCGTCCCCTGTGCGCATGGTTGTCCACAGGGCGTTGTCCACAGGGGTGGCGCCCGGGTCGAACCTTCCGCTTGCATGGACTCGCACACGGGGAACGCCAGTTGGGGAGGGGACGCGCATGACCACGCAAGCCGGTCAGGACGCCGGGACACACGGCGACACGGCACAGCCGACACCGGACAACCACCGCCCGGCCATGGTCGAAGGCCCCCGAGGGCTGCCCCTCCTCGGGAACCTGCCCGCCTTCGGCAAGGACCCCCTCGCCTTCTTCGAACAGCTGCGGGAGCGCGGCGACTTCGTCCGCTGGCGCTTCGGCCGCGGCCCCGCCCTCTTCATCGCCCACCCCGACACCGTCGGTGAACTCCTCACCGAGGTCGAGCGCACCTTCGACCAGCCCGATCTCGGCATCGCCTTCCGCACCCTCCTCGGCAACGGGGTCGTGGTCGCCAAGGGCGCCGACTGGCGGCGCAAGCGTTCCCTCGTCCAGCCCTCCGTCCGCCCCAAGCAGGTCCGCTCCTACGCGGCGACGATGACGGAATGCGCCGTCGCGCTCGCCGACCGCTGGGCCGACGGGCAGCACATCGACATCAAGAAGGAGATGGCCGCCCTCACCCAACTCATCGCGGTCCGCACCATCTTCGGGGTCGACACGGCCGCCGACGCCGAGGCCATCGGGCGGGCCATGGACATCGCTCAGCAGGAGATCGGCGCCGAGTTCAGCGGCATCGGAGCGCTTCTGCCCGACTGGGTTCCCACGCCCGGGCGCGCCCGCATCAAGCGCGCCACCGCCGTCATCGACGCCGAGGTCTCCCGCGTCGTCTCCCGGCACCGCGACGGCGACACCGAGCGCCCGGATCTCCTCAGCCGCCTCCTCGCCGCCCGGGACGAAACCGGTGCCCGTCTCTCCGACCAGGAGATCCGGGACGAGACCGTCACCCTCTACATCGGGGGCCACGAGACGACCAGTTCGACGCTCGTCTGGGCCTGGTTCCTGCTCTCCCGCAATCCGCGCGTCCGCGACGCCCTCGCCGAGGAACTCGACCGGGTCCTCGGCGACCACGAGCCCGGCTACGACGACTACGCCTCCCTCCCGTACACCCAGGCCGTCGTGAAGGAGACGCTGCGTCTCTACCCGACGATCTGGCTCATCACCGGCATCGCCAAGGAAGGCGCCACCCTCGGCGGCAGGCCCGTCCCCGTGGGCACCCGCGTCTGGTCCAGCCAGTGGGCCACGCAGCGCGATCCCCGCTGGTACGGCGACGCCGACGCGTTCCGCCCCGAGCGGTGGCTCACCACCGAGGACGGCGAACCCGCCGAGCAGATACCCGAGTACGCCTGGTTCCCCTTCGGCGGTGGCCCCCGCGTCTGCCTCGGCACCCGCTTCGCACTCGTCGAGGCCGTCCTGGTGCTTGCGGTTCTCGCCCGCCGCTACCAGCTGGACCTCACCACCGACGACATACGCCCGGTCCCGAGCCTCACCCTCCAGCCGGACCGCGAGGTCCTCGCCACGGTCCGCGCCCGGAGCTGACGTCCCGACGGGTCCGGGGGCGCCGTTATCGTCACCGGATGCCTGAAGACTCCGCGGAGTTCGAATCAGCGATGACCACCTGGCAGGGGCGGCAGGAGGCCCCCTGGGGCCGCCTCCGCGACGCGGTCGCCGAGGCGAACCTGCTGCGGCACCTCGACGACCCCGCCGGTGGTCGGCCCCTGCGGGCGCTCGACCTCGCGGGCGGAGACGCGCTGCGCCTCGCCGCCCGCGGACACCACGTCACGGTGGTCGACTACGCACCGGCCATGCTCGCCGCCTCGGCCGAACGCGCGGCAGCGGGCGGCCTGTCGGAACGGATACCCATACCCGCACACGGCCCGCCTCTTCCAACTGACAGCCCGAAAGCGGACGGCCTGACCCGGGTCCGCTTGATCTAGTCCGCCGCCCGGGTCTTCCAGGCTCGGGCCGCCAGGAAGATCGGGAGGGCGATGGGGGAGAGGAGGATCGTCAGGAGGAGGAGAGGGGCCATCAGGTAGGGGGAGAGGGCGAGGCGGCGGGCTTCGCGGTACATCCATTGGCCGAGGAGCAGGTCCCAGGCGAGGATCTGGGCCCAAACCGCGCCGGCGCCGTTCGCGAGGGCCGTCAGTTCGCGGAAGGTGTCGATGTCGGGGCTGCTGACCGCCGTCCACAGTTCCGGGAAGACGGGGGCGGCCATGACGGCCCAGACCACGAGGAGCGGGAGGACGGTCAGCGGTGAGGCGGCGACGCGTTCGGTGACCCGCCAGCTCGGCGCGACGATCATCAGGAGCCAGACGGGCGCCGCGAGGAGGAACGTCAGCTCGAAGAGGAAGGCGGTCATGCCGGGACCTCCTCGGAGGGGGCAGGGGCAGGGGCAGGGGCCGGGGTAGGGGCGGGGGCGGGGGAGGGTGCGCGGAGGGGGAGTGCCGTGGCGGCGGCGAGCAGGGCTATCGCCCCCGCGGCGGCGAGCGTTACGGCGTCCGGTGAGAACAGGGCCTGGCCGCGCAGCGCCTGCCAGGTCAGCAGGGCGAAGGTCGCCGCGTACATTCCCGCGGCTATGAGGGTGAGCCGGAGGCGGAACCGTTCGTCGGCGAGCCGGGCGAAGCGCGGTGCGAGAGCGGTCAGGACGAGCAGGAGCAGCGGGAGCAGCTGGAGCGCGTGCATGCCGAAGAAGTGCGGCACGCGCAGGTCGCCGCCGGTGGTCGACCAGCCGGTCAGCGGCATCGAGGGGCCGCCGTCCGGGACCCCGACGCTGTGGGCGCCACTGAGCGGGGAGTCGTCGACCGCCAGCTGTTCCGGGGTCGGACCCACCATCAGGAAGCCGACGGCGGTGCCCGCGAGGGCGATGAGCGAGGAGAGGCGGACGGCCCAGGCGGTGGCGCGGTCGAGGATCCGGGCGCGCAGCAGGAGCACCGCGATGACCAGGGCGCTCAGCCACAGGACGGCGATGGTGGCTCCCATGATCTGGAGGACGGCGTTGTCGAAGGGAGTCGCCTGGTTGAAGTGGCTCTGGGTGCCGCGGACCACCTGGAGGGTGATGAGCACCATCTCGGCCAGCAAGGTGACGGCGACGACGGTTCCGGCCCACCAGCCGACGCGGTGGCCGCGGTGGGGCGGGGTGAGCAGGGAGAGCATCCAGGCGAGCGAGAGCGTGTAGGCGACCAACGAGACCGAGAACTTGAGCGGCTTGCTCCAGATCGGCACGCCGACCAGCATCCGGTCGTCGACGGCCAGGCCCACGGCGGAGACGAGCGCGAGGACGACCATCGAGCCGGCGAACCAGACCAGCGGTCGGTGCAGTCGGGCGAGTGGCGGGAGCGAGGAGGTGCTGAGCGAAGGCCTGCTGAGCGATGGCCTGCTGAGTAAGGACATACGGATCCCCCGTGGGAAGGTATAGATAGTGGCACTCGCCGCTATCTGATAGCGCCACTATCTATGATGGGGGTGTCGGTCGGCAAGGCCGTTGGAGGACCGGAAAGGTGAACACGCGGTGCGCATCGGAGAATTGAGTCGCAGGACCGGGGTGTCCGTACCGACGATCAAGTTCTACGTACGGGAGGGGCTGCTGCCGGCCGGAGAGCTGACGAGCCCGAACCAGGCGTCGTACGGGGAGACGCACGTCCGGCGCCTCCGCCTGATCCGGGCGCTCCTCGACGTGGGAGGCCTCTCGGTCGCGGGGATCCGCGACGTGATCGTGGCGGTCGACGACCCCGAGCGGCCGGTCCACAAGGTGCTGGGCGTCGCGGCGAACCGCATGGTGCCGCGCTACGACCGTGAGCCGGACGCCGGGATCGAGGAGGCGCGGAAGAAGGTCGCGGACCTGGTCGCCGCCCGCGGCTGGCACGCCTATCCGGACAACCCGGCGGCCGAGGCGCTGGCGGAGGCCCTCGTGGCGCTCGAGGACGTCGGCCACGGCGGGTTCGCCGAGGTTCTGGACGTCTACGCGGACGCGGCGGAGCAGGTCGCGCGGGCGGACCTGGAGTACGTGGCGCACCATGTGGCGCGCGAGGAGCTCGTGGAGAGCGTGGTCGTCGGCACGGTCCTCGGTGAAGCGATCTTCGCGGCGATGCGGCGGCTGGCCCACGTGGACGCCTCGAACCGCGCCTTCGGCGGCGCGACGTAACGCGGAGGGGGGTGGGGGCCTCCGCCCCCACCCCCCTCGCTCAAGCTCCGCGCCTCAGTTCTCCTGCTCGCGCTCCACCTGGTCGTTCCACTCGCGCTTGATCGCGCGCCACGCCTCGTCCGTCTTCCCCAGGCGCCAGTACCCCGAGATCGACAGCCGCTCGCGCGCCACCCCCCGCTCCATCCGGAGGTGCCGGCGGAGGTCCTTCACGAAGCCCGCCTCGCCGTGGACGAAGGCATGGACGTCGCCCGCCGGGAATTCAAGGGACCGCACGGCCTCGACGACCGCCTCGCCCGCCGGGCGGCCGCCCCGGTGCAGCCAGGTGACGTCCACCCCCGCGGCCGTCGCGAACTTCTGCTCCTCCGCCGCGTCCGAGACCTCCACGAAGGCGTGCACCCGCGCGCCCGCCGGCAGCCGCTCCAGCGCCACGGCGATCGCCGGCAGCGCGCTCTCGTCGCCCGCGAGCAGGTGCCAGTCCGCCGCCGGGTCCGGCGTGTAGCCGCCGCCCGGGCCGAGGAAGCGCACGGTCTCGCCCGCCTGGGCCCGCGCCGCCCAGGGGCCCGCGAGGCCCTCGTCGCCGTGGACCACGAAGTCGACGGTCAGCTCGCGGTGGACCGGGTCCCAGGCCCGTACCGTGTACGTCCGCGTCGTCGGCCACTGCTCCCGGGGGAACTCCTCCCGGATCCGCTCCATGTCGAACGGCTCGGGGTAGGCGACCCCCTCGGGGGCGAACAGCAGCTTCACGTAGTGGTCGGTGTACTCGCCGGCCTCGAAGGCGTCGAGACCGGGACCTCCCAGGACGACCCGCACCATGTGCGGGGTGATCCGCTCGGTGCGCACCACACGCGCTTCGGTGGCCTTCGGTGTCTTGCGGGCCGGCTGCTCTGCCACGAGGGGCTCTCCTGACTCGACGAACTTAGGTTTGCCTAAGCTAGCACCCCGGTGTGCTGTCGCCCAGGGCGGATCGAAGCGATCAGCGGGCGAGCACCGGCATCAGCGGGCGAGCACCGGCAGCAGGCGCCCCACCGCCCCGCCCAGACCCCAGCGCTTCACCAGCGCCTCCAGCGCCGCCGGGTCGCGGGGCTCCGACGGCAGGGCCGCGTCGAACTCCGGCAGCGGTACGTCCCCGGCGACCCGCACCACCGTCGGCGCCACGTCCAGGTACGCGGCCGCCTCCACGATGCCGCGCCGCTTGGCCGGCGTCAGCTTCGACGTCCGGTCCTCGGCCGCCGCCCGCACCCCGGCCAGGTCTCCGTACTCCGTGATCAGCTGCGCGGCCGTCTTCTCGCCGATGCCCTTCACCCCAGGCAACCCGTCGCTCGCGTCGCCGCGCAGCGCCGCGAAGTCCGCGTACTGGTCGGGGCGCACGCCGTACTTCGTACGGATCAGCTCGTCGTCCACCAGGTCGCAGTCGCCGACACCCTTGCGCGGGTACAGCACGCGCACCGCGCGCGCGTCGTCCACCAGCTGGAACAGGTCCCGGTCACCCGTGACGATGTCCACCGGCCCGGCGGCGCGTCCCGCCAGCGTCCCGATGACGTCGTCCGCCTCGTACCCCGCGGACCCGATACGGGCGATGCCGAGCGCCGCGAGGACGTCCTCGATCACCGGCACCTGCGGGGAGAGCGTGTCCGGGATCTCCTCCTCGTCCGGGCCGGTCTCCGTCTCGGCCGCCACCCGGTGCGCCTTGTACGAGGGGATCAGGTCCACCCGCCACTGCGGCCGCCAGTCGTCGTCCCAGCAGGCCACCAGGTCGTCGGGGCGGTGGTCCTGGACGAGCCGGGTGATGAAGTCGAGAAGGCCGCGGACGGCGTTCACGGGCGTGCCGTCGGGGGCCCGGACCGAGTCCGGCACACCGAAGTAGGCGCGGAAGTAGAGGCTTGCGGTGTCGAGGAGCATCAGGCGTCGCGTCACCTGCCTGATTTTAGGGCTCGGGCCGCCTCCGGGGTGCTTCAGTCGGGCTCACGGCCCCCACCGTGCTCGCCTGCCTGATCTTCGGCTCGGTTCGCCTCCGGGGTGCTTCAGTCGGGCTCACGGCCCCGACCGTGCTCGCCTGCCTGATCTTCGGCTCGGTTCGCCTCCGGGGCGCTTCAGCCGGGCTCACGGCCCCGACCGTGCTCGACCCCTCCTTCGTCGGGGCCTCCGCGCGCTCGGGGTCGTTCCCCCGGCCGCGCCCCTTCGGCTCACTCGCCGGTCCCGGAGGCGGACGTTCCCGAGTCTCCGCGCGAGCGCTCCCGAGCCCCTGCGCACGCGTTCCCGAGCCCCCACGCCAGTCCTCCACGTGACCCCCGTCACCTTTGCGTTTGCACCCTGTGAAGCCGGGCAGGCGCGAGCCCGGAGCGGAACCCGGTACGGGATTCAACAACGAAATCCCCGTACGCCACGGGCCCCGCGGGCAGATCCCGCCCGCTCCACGGCCCGGCCGCGCGGGGGTGGCGGGCCGTTCTCATTGCTACCCGTGAGGTGTATGTGTCCAGGCTCCAGGCCGACCACCTGTACAAGGTGTTCGGCAGACGACCCGACGAAGCCGTCCGGCGCCTCGCCGACGGCGCCGACCGCGACGAACTGCGCGCCGAAGGGACGACGGCCGCCGTCGTCGACGCCGGCTTCGTCGTCGAACCCGGTCAGATCTTCGTCGTGATGGGCCTGTCGGGCTCCGGGAAGTCCACCCTCCTCCGCATGCTCAACGGCCTGCTCGAACCCACCGCCGGCCGGGTCCTCTTCGACGGCCGCGACCTCACCGCACTCTCCCCCCGCGAGCTGCGCGCCGTCCGGGCCACCAAGATCAGCATGGTCTTCCAGCACTTCGCGCTCTTCCCGCACCGAAACGTCCTGGAGAACGCCGCCTACGGCCTGGAGGTCCAGGGCGTCCCGCGCGCCGAGCGCGAGACCCGCGCCGCCGAGGCCCTCGAACTGTGCGGGCTCGCCGGCTGGGAGAAGTCCTGGCCCGACGAGCTCTCCGGTGGCATGCAGCAGCGCGTCGGCCTCGCCCGCGCCCTCGCCACCGACGCCGACCTGCTCCTCATGGACGAGTCCTTCAGCGCGCTCGACCCGCTCATCCGCCGAGACATGCAGGACCAGCTCCTCGTGCTCCAGCAGCGGCTGAACAAGACCATCGTCTTCATCACCCACGACCTCAACGAGGCCATGCGCATCGGCGACCGGATCGCCGTCATGCGCGACGGCCGGATCGTGCAGCTCGGCACCGCGGAGGACATCCTCGTCCGCCCCGCCGACGACTACGTCGCCTCCTTCATCCAGGACGTCGACCGGTCCCGCGTGCTCACCGCCGCCGCCGTCATGGCGGAGGGCGCCGTCCCGGCCGCCTGCCCCGAGGAGTGCGCCTGCCGGGCCGTCGCACCCGACACCCTCGTCGCCGACCTGTGCGCCGTCGCCGCCCTGGCCCCGCACCCCGTGACCGTCCAGGACGCCGACGGCACCGTCCTCGGCGTCGTACCGACCGAACGTCTCCTCGGCGTCATGGGCGGCCTCGCCGCGAAGGACATCGAGGAGCAGCAGGAGGTGACCGCCCGTGCCTAGGCTCCCCCTCGGCGACTGGGTCGACAGCTCCGTCGACTGGCTCCAGACGCAGTTCTCCTGGCTCTTCGACGCCGTCAGCACCGGCGTCACCGGCCTCTACGACGGCATCGACGCCGTCCTGTCCGCACCGCAGCCGCTGCTCTTCGCCGGCATCCTCGCCGTCGTCGCCTGGTGGCTGCGCGGCCTCGCCGCCGGCGTCCTCGCCTTCGCGGGCTTCGCGCTCGTCGACTCGGTCCAGCTGTGGGACGAGGCCATGGCGACGCTCTCCCTCGTCCTCGTCGCCACCCTCGTCACCCTGGTGATCGCCGTCCCGCTCGGCATCTGGGCGGCCCGCTCCAAGACGGTCAGCGCCGTGCTGCGCCCCGTCCTCGACTTCATGCAGACCATGCCGGCGATGGTCTACCTCATCCCCGGCATCATCTTCTTCGGCGTCGGAGTCGTCCCCGGCATCATCGCCACCATCGTCTTCGCGCTGCCCCCGGGCGTCCGGATGACCGAGCTCGGCATCCGCCAGGTCGACGGCGAACTCGTCGAGGCCGCCGAGGCCTTCGGCACCACCCCGCGCGACACCCTCCTGCGCGTGCAGCTCCCGCTCGCCCTGCCGACGATCATGGCGGGCGTCAACCAGGTCATCATGCTCGGCCTGTCCATGGTCGTCATCGCCGGCATGGTCGGCGGCGGCGGCCTCGGCGGCGCGGTCTACCGCGCCATCGGCAATGTCGACATCGGCCTCGGCTTCGAGGCCGGCATCTCCATCGTCGTCCTCGCCATGTACCTGGACCGGATGACCGGCGCCCTCGGCCGCCAGGTCTCCCCGCTGGGCCGCCGCGCGGCCGCCAAGGCGCGTGCCGCGAGCGCCAAGCGCCCCGGCGCGAAGCTGTGGGCCCACCGCCCGCAGCCCGTCACCGCCCTCGTCGGCGTCGTCGTGCTCGCCCTCGTGGCCGGCGGTACGGGCTTCCTCGGACGTTCCGGCGGCGCGACCTCCACCACCGCCTCCGGCCCGAACAGCGGCCACGGCAAGAAGATCAGCATCGGCTACATCCCCTGGGACGAGGGCATCGCCTCCACGTACCTCTGGAAGGAACTCCTGGAGCGCCGCGGCTACGAGGTCGACACCAAGCAGCTGGAGGCCGGCGCCCTCTACACCGGCCTGGCCGGCGGGCAGATCGACTTCCAGACCGACGCCTGGCTCCCCGTCACCCACGCCCAGTACTGGGAGAAGTACAAGAACAAGCTGGAGGACCTCGGCTCCTGGTACGGCCCCACCTCCCTGGAGCTCGCCGTCCCCTCGTACGTGAAGGGCGTCGATTCGCTCGCCGACCTCAAGGGCAAGGCGGGACAGTTCAAGGGCCGCATCGTCGGTATCGAGCCCAGCGCCGGAATGATGGGCATCCTCAAGGACAAGGTGCTCAAGGAGTACGGCCTGGAGGGCGAGTACGAGGTCGTCGACGGCTCCACGCCCGGCATGCTGGCCGAGCTGAAGCGCGCGTACGAGCGCAAGGAGCCCGTCGTCGTCACCCTCTGGTCCCCGCACTGGGCCTACTCGGCCCACGACCTGAAGAAGCTCACCGACCCCAAGGGCACCTGGGGCAAGGGCGACGGCGTCCACACCCTCGCCCGCAAGGGCTTCGCCGCCGAGAATCCCGAGGTCGGCACCTGGCTGAAGAACTTCGAGCTCACCGAGAAGCAGCTCACGGACCTCGAAGCCGTCATCCAGGAGACGGGCAAGGGCAAGGAACAGCAGGCCGTCCGCGTCTGGCTGGACCGCAACCCCGGCCTCGCGGAGAAGCTCGCCCCGCAGTAGCCACAGCAGCGCCCGAACGACAGGGAACGGTTCCTGTCCGAAAAGGGGTGGTCGCCGAACGTGTTCGGCGACCACCCCTTTTCGTCACGACGCGAAACCCGGAGCCAAAGCTGCGTAAGGTTCAGGTAACCGACCGGTACGCGGTCTCCGAGGGGAACGCGACGCGACGAGGCACCAGGACAGAGGGAGGGAGCCGACATGGACGAGAAGGAATCACCCCGCGTGGGCGCGGCCGTCAAGAGGCGCCGCAGATCGCTCCAGCTCACCCTGGCCGTCGTCGCCTCCCGCAGCGGCCTCTCCGTCCCCTTCCTCAGCCAGGTCGAGAACGAGCGCGCCCGGCCCAGCCGCCGCTCCCTCGAACTCGTCGCCGAGGCCCTGGAGACCACCGCGGGCGAGCTCCTCGCCGTCGCCGAGGCCTCCCGCACCGTCGACGTCGTACGGGCGGACGAGCGGTCCGCGGCGCTCCCCGACGGAGTCCGCCGGCTCGTCCGGGGCCGCCACCAGCTGCACGCCCTGGAGTTCACCGGCGAGCAGGACGCGGGCCGCGAATTCCAGCACCGGAACGACGAGTTGCTGTACGTCGCCGACGGCGCCGCCGAGGTCGAGGCCGAGGGCCGTGCCCACCGCCTCGGCCGCGGCGACACGCTCTATCTCTCCGGAGGCGTACGGCACCGCTGGCGCGCCACCGAGCCCGGCACCCGCCTCCTCGTCGTCGCCGTAGCCGACCACGTCGAGGTCGAGGAGGAGTGAGGGCCGCCGGGACCGGGCCCGCCCCGCGGGTCGTCTCCCTCGTCCCCTCCCTCACGGAGGCCGTCGCCGTCTCCGCGCCCGGCGTCCTCGTCGGCGCGACGGAGTGGTGCAGCCACCCCGCCGGCCTCGACGTCGTACGGGTCGGCGGCACCAAGAACCCCGACGTCGCCGCGATCACCGCGCTCCGGCCCGACCTCGTCCTCGCCAACGAGGAGGAGAACCGCGCCCCCGACCTCGCCGCCCTGCGGGCCGCCGGGCTCGACGTCCTCGTCACCGAGATCCGCACCCTCGACCAGGGCCTGCGCGAACTGGAGCGGGTCCTCGCCGCCTGCGGCGCGCCCCGGCGACCGCGCTGGCTGGCCGAGGCCGAGGCCGCCTGGGAGTCCGTGGCACCCCTGGAGCCCGCACCGGACGGAAGGCCGCTCACCGTCGTCGTGCCGATCTGGCGCCGCCCCTGGATGGTCCTCGGCACCGACACGTTCGCCGGCGACCTGCTCGCCCACCTCGGTGTCCGGAACGCGTACGAAGGCCACCCGGAGCGCTATCCGCGCATCCCGGTCGACGAGCTCCGCGCCACCGCCCCCGACCTCGTCGTCCTGCCCGACGAGCCCTACCGCTTCACGCCGGACGACGGCCCCGAGGCCTTCCCCGGGACCCCCGCATCCCTCGTCGACGGGCGCCTGCTCACCTGGTACGGGCCGTCGCTGGCACAGGCACCGCAGGCGCTGTCCCGGGCCCTGCGAGCAGCGCGCCGCTGAGCAGCCCGCGCAGGGTGTGGAACCCGGCCACCAGCCAGGCCGCCACGAGGACCACGTACAGCGCGACGGCGAGCCACCGGAAGACGGCCAGACCGGTGTGCTGGGCGAGTCCCTCGGCGCCGGTCACGCAGGTCCCGACCGGGAAGGTGAACGCCCAGAACGTCATCGCGAAGCCCATGCCGCGCCGCCGCGCCCGCAGCACCATCGCCCCGGCGAGTGCCAGCCACAGCAGCGCGAAGCCCATCACGGGCACCCCGTAGAGGACCGCGAAGGCGGCGAAGCCGTGCGCGTACGGGGCGGGCAGCACACCCGGGGCCACGTCGGCGAACTTGTTCGCGGCGGTCGTCGACTGGCCCAGCGGGCCGAGGACGAGGAAGAGCGTGGGGGTGAGCGCGAGAGGCAGCGGGCCACCGGTCACGAGCCGGCCGAAGACCAGGGGCAGCATGACCAGGGTGGCGAGCAGGCTGAGCCCGAACATCGCGTAGCAGGCGATGAGGAGAGTCTGCTGGGCCTGTCCGGCGGGCAGGTGCGGCACGAGCAGCGGGCCGAGCGCGGCGGAGACCATGGGGGCGACGACCGGCAGCAGCCACACCGGGGACGCGCTCTCGATCCGGTGGTGCACCACCATGAGGTACGGGACGGCCACGGCCGCCACCAGACCGATCACCGTGCCCGCGGTGAACAGGACGGTGTCGAGCGCCAGGGCCGCGGGGAGCCCGATCCAGTCCTGGCCCACGATCATCGCGCCGCCGCCCACGGCGAGCAGCGCCATCGAGAGGCAGCCGTAGAACGGCGCCATCGCGGGGTCCAGGAGATGGGCCCGGGCCTGGTCACGGTGGTGGATCCAGTGCAGCGCGCGGGCGGAGACGAGGACCAGCAGCATAGCGAGCGACAACGCCCAGACCGCCGCGCAGACGGCACGGAGGCCGGGGACGTCCACCGGGAGGGCCGCGCCCGCGTTGGCGACGATGGCCGTCCCCATGACGGAGGCGTACCAGTTGGGTCCGAGGTGACGGACGGAACGGGCCGGGGAGGCACTGGTGGTCGTGGTGGTCGTGGTGGTCGTGGTGGCCGTGGTGGCGGGGTGCGCGCCGGGGGTGGTGGCGCGGGAGGCCGGACGGGAGGCCGAGCGGGGTGTTGCGAGGCTTGCCATGACCCCACCGTCGCGCCCTTTCACCGCACCCACCAGGGATCTTGTGACTATGACGTCATAAGCTGGGTTTATGAGCAGTGAGATGGCGGGGCGGCACGGAACCCAGGGCGACGAGCCGAGGCCGCACCTGTCCCACCGGGTGCCGGATCTCGGTGCGCTCGAACTGCTCATCGCCGTCGCCCGGCACGGCAGCCTCGGCGCCGCCGCCCGCGAGGTCGGGATCACCCAGCCCGCCGCGAGCAGCCGGATCCGCTCGATGGAGCGGCAGCTCGGCGTGGCCCTCGTCGACCGCTCGCCGCGCGGCTCGCGGCTCACCGACGCTGGCGCGCTCGTGACGGACTGGGCGCGGCGGATCGTCGAGGCCGCGGAGGCCTTCGACGCGGGCGCCCAGGCCCTGCGCGGGCGGCGCGACTCGCGGCTGCGGGTGGCCGCGTCCATGACCATCGCCGAGTACCTGCTGCCGGGCTGGCTGATCGCACTGCGCGCCGAGCGGCCCGACACGGCCGTGTCGCTCCAGGCCGGGAACTCCGCGGCGGTCGCGCAACGGCTCTTCGCGGGCGAGGCCGACGTCGGCTTCGTGGAGGGGCTCGCCGTGCCGGACGGCCTCGACGGGGTCGTCGTGGCGCACGACCGGCTCGCGCTGGTCGCCGCGCCGTCGCATCCCTGGGCCCGGCGCCGCGGCCCCCTGGACCCGGCGGAACTGGCCTCGACCCCGCTGATCCTGCGGGAGCGCGGCTCGGGCACCCGGCAGGTCCTGGACGCGGCGCTCGCCGGCCACGGCGGGCTCGCCGAGCCGCTCCTCGAACTCGCCTCCACGACGGCCGTGAAGGCCGCCGTCGTCAGCGGGGCGGGCCCGGCCGTCCTCAGCGAACTCGCCATCACCGAGGAGCTGGCCTCCCGCCGCCTGGTGGCCATCCCCGTCGAGGGCGTCCTGCTCCGCCGCGACCTGCGCGCGGTCTGGCCCGCCGGACACCGCCCGACGGGCCCGGCCCGCGACCTGCTCTCCCTGACCCGCGCCCGCCCGACGGGCTGAGGAGCCCCTGGGCCCTGGGTCTTGGGCCCTGGGTCCGTCAGACGCCTGCCGCACGGTGGGTGATCCGGCCGTCCAGGACCGTCAGGAGGACCGACAGGTCCGGGAGCTCGGTCGCCGCCGTGGTGACCGGGCTGTCCGCGAAGACCGTGAGGTCGGCGCGGTGGCCGAGCGCGAGCCGGCCCGCCTCGTGCTCCTCGCCCGCCGCGTACGCCGGTCCCGTCGTCATGCCCCGCAGCGCCTCCAGCGCCGTCAGCGCCTGCTCGGGCCCGTGCGGCGCCTGGCCGAGGTCGCGGCTCGGGCGACGGTGCCGGCCCCCGGCCAGCACGCCGAGCGGCGGGAACGGCGCGATGGGCCAGTCGGAGCCGAGGACGAATGCCGCCCCGGAGTCCACCAGGTCGCGGCAGCGCCAGGCGCGCGAGGCCCGCTCCTCGCCGAGGCGGCGCGACCAGTTGTCGGTGTGGTCGGCGCGGGTGAAGTCGCAGCAGTGGGTGGGCTGCATGGAGGCGACGACCCCGAGCTCGGCGAAGCGGCGCAGCGTGTCGTCCGGCACCGTCTCGATGTGCTCCACCCGGTGGCGTACCCGGACCGTGTCCGAGGCCTGGGCCTTCTCGACGGAGTCGAGGACGTGCCGTACGGCCGCGTCCCCGATCGCGTGCGTCGCGGTGGCCACGCCCGCCCGGTGCAGTTCCCCGACGATGTGCGTGTACGCGGCGGGATCCGGCCAGAACGCGGCCGTGGACTCGCCGTGGCAGTCGGGCCGCTCCAGCCACGCGGTGCCGTTGTCGATGGTCCCGTCCATGAACAGCTTCACGCCCGCGACCCGCCACAGCGCGCCGCCCCTGCCCTGCTGCTCGATCAGGGCGCGGACCCCGTCCGCGTCGGTGCCGGGCTGGCACCAGGGCGCCACGCGCAGCCGCAGCGGCAGCTCGCCGGCGGCGTCGAGCTCCCCGTACAGCGCGAGGCTCTCGCCGTTGGCGTCCATGACGTGGCCGCCGGTCAGACCGGCCGCCGCCATCGACCGCAGGGCGGCGGCGAGCCCCTCCCGGCGCTCCTCGGGTGTCGGCCGCGGGGCGACCCGCTCGACCAGCTCGCAGGCCGCGTCCTCCTGGAGCAGACCGGTCGGGCGCCCGGTCGCGTCGCAGACGACCTCGGCGGAGGCCTGCGCGAAGGTACGCGGCCCGTCGACGCCGGCGAGTTCGAGCGCCCGGCGGCTGGCCAGCGCCGAGTGGGCGTCGAAGAGCAGCAGGAAGGCGGGCACCCCGTCGAGTACGGAGTCGAAGGGGGCGATCCCGACGGGCCGGTCGCCGAAGACGTTCGGATCGAGCCCCCAGGCGAACAGCCACTCCCCGCGGGCGAGGCGGCGGACCTCCCGGGCGAGCGCCGCCCGTACGTCGTCGAGGCCGGCGCAGTGCGACAGGTCGAGGCCGCCGGTCAGTTCGGCGCCGGTGACCGGGTGGACGTGGCCGTCCACGAGACCCGGCGTGACGACGGCGCCCTTGAGGTCGACGACGGTGGTGTCGGGACCGGCGAGGGCGCGGATCTCACGGTCGTCGCCCAGGGCGGAGATCCGGCCGTCGCCGGAGACGGCGAGCGCGGTCTGCGGCAGGAACGCCCCCGTGCCGGGGTCGAGCAGTCGGGCGGAGAGCAGGACGAGTCGGGTGGTGGGCACGGGTGACTCCAGGGGAGGAGAGGGCGGTACGGGGGAGGCGGGGCACGGGGGGTGGCCGCAGGGCCGGTAAGGCCGGTGGGGCCGTGGGGCGGTGGGTCAGTGGGTCAGTGGGCAGGGGCAGCGGGCTCGGCGGGCTGAACCGGCTCATCCGGTTCGACCGGCGTGACGGGCGCGGCCGGTTCGACCGACGGCTCCGCGAGCGGCGGCACGTCGGTCAGGGCGCCGTGCGCCAGGCCGAGTTCCCGCTCCGCCGTCGTGACGGCCATCCGCGTCACGGCCTCGGGCCGGTTGCTCCGGTCGGTGTTGGCGTGGGCGCCCAGGCCGTCGAGCACCACCAGGATCTGGATGGCCGCCGTCCGCGGGTCGTCCGTACGGAACTCGCCCCGCGCGACGCCCTCGCGGATGAGCGTTTCGAGCCGGTCGTCGGAGGCGAGCTCCTGCTCGGCGACCCGGTCGCGCAGGACGGGCCGGTAGCGGCTCAGGTGGCGGGCGTTGATCCAGAGACGGCTGATGTCGTCGTACGCCTCTCCCGCCGAGAGCGCGAAGTAGCGCGCGAGGTACTGCGTGGGCGTCCCGTGCGGCCGGTCCGCGGGCAGCAGCGCGTCGAGCTCGCCGGTGGAGGCGACGCTGAAGGCCTCGCCCACCAGATCCTCCGCCGAGGGGAAGTAGTGGCTGATCAGACCGGGCCGTACGGCGAGCTCCTCGGCTATCCGCCGCAGGGTGACGCACTCCAGGCCCTCGGTCAGGGCGACCCGGGCCGCGGTCTCCACGATCTCCGCCCGCCGGGCTTCCGGGGATTTCCGAACGCGCTTGCGCTGAACGCTTGACGACATACCCGGGATGCTATTGAGTGTGCGACCAATAAGCAACCAGGGGCAACCGGGTGGACACCGAACGGTCGCCTGGTGGGCACCACCCGCACCCGGAGGGCCGCATGGCTTCCACGATCCCCGACCCGATCCCCCGCTCCCAGGGCGTCGAGGTCACTCCGTCGGCCGCCGCCGACAGACCAGGCCGCATCGAGGCCCACGGCATCGATCACATCCCCGACGGCGAGCGCCACGGACACCCCCGCGAGCTCTTCTCCGTGTGGGCCGCGGCCAACGTCAACTACCTCAGCCTCGTCATCGGCGGCGCCCTCGTCCTCATGGGCCTGACGCTCTGGCAGGCCGTCGCCGTGATCGTCGTCGGCAACCTCCTCTGGCTGCTCACCGGCCTCCTCGCCACCTCGGGACCGGCCGCCGGCGCGCCCAGCGAGGTGATCACCCGGGCCGTCTACGGCGCCCTCGGCAACCGCGTGAACAACGCGATCGGCGGCTGGCTCGTCTCCGTCTGCTACTTCGCCCTCAACCTCGCCGCCGCGGCGACCGCCGCCTTCGCGCTCGTCGAGAAGACCGGCATCACGGCGAACACCCCCGTCAAGGTGGCCGTGATCGTGGTCATCGCCGCGCTCACCCTGGCCATCAGCGTCTATGGCCACGCCCTGATCATCAAGCTGTACCTGCCGATCACCCTCGCCCTCACGGCGGGCGTCACCTCGGCGGCCCTCTGCGTCGACACCCTCTACACCGGCCCCGTCGCCGCGGCCCTCGGCGGCCTGGACCTCTCCCTCCCCGTCGGCATGACCGTCGCCGCGGGGCTCTACGCCCTCCTGATGCGGAACGACTCCACCGTGCGCGCCGCCCGGGAGCGCGCGTGAACGCCCGTACGGTCCTCCGGATCAGCGGGGACTCGCCGAGGCGCCGGGGCGAGGACCGGGGCCGACAGGCCCGCGAGGGCATCAGACGCGCGTGGCAGGTCTACGAGGAACTCTTCGCGACCGTCGCCGCGGGCGCGTCGAGCAGCGCGCGGATGCCGGACGTCGCCGCCCTCGCCCTCCGTACCGTCGACGCGACCCGGGCCTGGGCGCCCGAGCTCGTCGAGGAGATGGAGGGAGTCGCCGAGGGCGCCGGGATGCCGTTCCGGACGATCGCCGCGCTCAACGCGCGCACCGAGATCCTCGCCGAGGCCGGTGCGCCGAGGGCGGGGGAGTGCTCCACCCTCGTCCGTACCGACGGCGCCGGGACCGCCGGCGGTCAGTGCTGGGACTGGCACGAGGAGCTGGCCGACGCCTGGCACCTCCAGACCGTGACCGGCGACGTCCGCGGCTTCGCGGGGATCACCGAACACGGCATCCTCGCGAAGATCGGCGTCAACGACGCCGGCGTGGGCGTGCTCTTCAACATCCTCGGCCACGCCGACGACGCCGCCACCGGCGTCCCCGTCCACCTCGTGGCCCGTCAGGTGCTCGGCGCGGCCGGGTCGTTCGAGGAGGCGGTCGCCCTGCTCACGGCCGCCCCGGTCTCGGCCTCCACGGTCATCACCGTGGTGACGGCGGACCGCGCCGTCTCCGTCGAACTCGCCCCCGGCGGGTCGGCGGTCGTCGCCCCGGACGACCGGGGCTGGCTGGTCCGCACGAACCACTTCCTCGACCCGGCCCTCGCCGCCGGCGAACTGCGCGGGCGCCGGGAGCCGGAGACGTACGACCGCCACCGACTGCTCACCACCCGCGTCCGCGAGCACACCGGGCGGCTCGGCACCGGCCCGCTCGCCGCCCGTCCGCTCACCCCCGGCCCGCTCGGTACCGACACGCTCGTGGACCTGCTCACCGCGCACCGGGAAGACGGCGCCGAGGTCTGCTGCCACGCCCCCGCCGAGGGGACCCTCGGCGGCAGGTGGGCGACGCTGGCCACGGTCGCGGTCGACCCGGCCGAGAAGCGCCTCCTGGTGCACGACGGAGGGCCGTGCACGGCGGGCCCCGCGAGCTGGACGCCGCTCACGGCGCCCACGCGCTGAACGAGCGGCCCGGTTACCGCCGGCCCGCTCCCGCGCCCGCCGCCGCGACGAGGCCCCGCATCACGCGCAGGTCCTCGCCCATCTCCGGATGCCACTGCACGCCGAGGGCCCAGACGGGGGCGGCCAGTTCCACCGCCTCCACCGTGCCGTCCTCGGCGTGGGCCGAGACCGTGAGGCCCGCACCCAGCCGGTCCACGGCCTGGTGGTGATAGGTCGGTACCTCGGTCAGCTCGGGCACCAGAGAGGAGTATCGCGTGCCCGGCACCGGCTTGACCGCGTGCCGGCCGATCACCCCGACCGCCTCCACGTGCCCGTCCAGGTGCTGGACGAGCGTCCCGCCGAGGGCCACGTTCAGCAGCTGCATCCCACGGCAGATCCCGAGGAGCGGCGTGCCGGAGGCCAGGGCCGCGTCGATCAGGGCCAGTTCCCAGGAGTCCCGGGCGCGGGCCGGCGGGCCGGTACGGGGGTCGGGCTCGGCCCCGTACCGTACGGGCTCGACGTCCGCCCCGCCCGCGACGACCAGCCCGTCGAGCCGGGCCACGACCTGCGCCGCGACGGCCGGCTCGTCCGGCGGCAGCATCACGGTGATCCCCCCGCTCTCCCGGACGAGCCGCGGGTACGGCGCGGGGAGCAGCGCGGCCTGCATGTCCCACACCCCCCAGCGGGCCTGGTCCAGATAGGTGGTCACGCCGATGAGCGGCTTGGACACGTGCTTCCTCCAGAGCTGCCGAGTGTCGGTGAGTCAGGTGAATCAGGTGAATCAGTCGCGTGCGAGCTCGGCCTCGGCCGCGGCGAGCGCCGCGAACTCCTCCTCCGGCGCGCCGGCCACCAGATGGTGCCGACTGTAGAACGCGAAGTAGGCGAGAGCGATCACGTACACCCCGAGCGCCATGAACGCCGCCGTCCGGTCCACCAGGAAGGTCGCGACGAGCGCCGAGAGGGCCAGGACGAAGGCGATGGACGAGGTCGCGATTCCGCCGGGCGTCCGGTACGGCCGGTGGAGGCCGGGCTCGCGGCGCCGCAGCACGATGTGCGAGAGCGCCATGAGGGCGTACGAGATGGTGGCGCCGAAGACCGCGATGTTCAGCATCCGCGCCCCGTTGCCGGTGCCGGCGGCGAGGGCGAAGCCGATCGCGCCCGGGATGAGCAGCCCCAGGTACGGCGACTTGCGGCGGCTGGTGAGGGAGAGGAAGCGGGGCAGGTAGCCGGCCCGGGAGAGGGCGAACAGCTGGCGTGATCCGGCGTAGATGAGGGAGAAGAAGGAGGCGACCAGGCCCGCGAGGCCCGCGTAGTTCACGAAACGGCTGAGCGCCGTCGGCTCCCCGTCGCCCTGGAGCGCCACGACGAGCGGGTTCCCCGCCTCCTGTACGGCGGCCGAGCCGCGCGCGCCGGTGGCGGCGAGGAAGGTCATGACGGCGAGGAGCACCAGGATCCCCATCGAGATCGCGAGCGCCCTCGGCATCGACCGCACCGGGTCCTTCGCCTCCTCGGCGGCGAGCGGCACGCCCTCCACCCCGAGGAAGAACCACATGCCGAAGGGGAACGCGGCCCAGATCCCGAGCAGTCCGAAGGGCAGCCAGGAGTTCGATCCGAAGGCCTCGCCGTCGACCGGGATGTCGTTCAGGCCGTCGACGTGGAAGTCGGTGAACGCGCCGAGCGCGAAGACGACGAGCGCCGCGACCGCGATGGCCGTCACGAGCAGACTGAATCGCAGCGCCTCGCCCACGCCCCACAGGTGGATGCCGATGAAGAGGGCGAAGCAGACGAGGTAGACCGGCCAGCCGGACTCCAGGCCGAAGAGGCCGAGGGACTCGACGTAGTCGCCGATGAAGATGGAGATCGCGGCGGGCGCGAGGATGTACTCGATGAGGATCGCGGTGCCGGTGAGGAATCCGCCCCAGGTGCCGAGCGCCCGGCGGGCGAAGCCGTAGCCGCCGCCCGCCGTGGGCAGGATGGCGGAGAGCTCGGCGAGCGCGAAGACCAGACAGGCGTACATCGCGCCCATGAGGACGGTGGCGATGGCGAGTCCGCCGAAGCCGCCCTTCGACAGGCCGATGTTCCAGCCGGAGAAGTCGCCGGAGACGACGTAGGCGACGCCGAGGCCGGTGAGCAGCAGCCAGCCGGCGCTGCCGCGGCGCAGCGCGCGCCGTTCCAGGTAGTCGTCCTTCGGTGGGGTGGTGCCGCCGGAGGCGTTCCCGGTCGTTTCTTCGAGCGTCATGGCAGCGTCAGCTCCCCGCAACGGGCCCAATGGATTGGAGCCATACCTTTGCGGTGGCCGACGGGGGAGCGCAAGTCCCGTGCGTTACTTTCGGGTTACGCGTGCCCTTTCCCTACGTCAGGAAACCCCGCAGCAGCGCCGCCGTGCCCGCGCAGTGCTCGCGCATCACCTCGCGCGCCGCGTCCGCGTCCCCGTCGAGGACCGCTTCCACCAGTGCGGCGTGCTGGTGCTGGGAGTGCTCCAGATTGCGTACGAGCAGGGGGATGCAGTCAAGGAGGTCGTTCACCGTCGCCCGGACCGCGGCGTACTGGGAGGTCAGTGTCGGCGAGCCGGAGAGCTCGGCCAGCGTGAGGTGGAGCAGGGTGTCCTGGCGGCGGTATTCGGCCAAGGGGGCGTCATGGGTCGCCGCCACCGCGGCCCGCAGCCGCTCGGCACCCGTCGCGTCGAGCCCGTGGGCCGCGCAGAGCCCGGCGGCCCCCACCTCCAGGACCTCACGGAAGCGCAGGGTGTCCTCCATGTCGACCGAGGCGATCCGGCGGCGCAGCTCGTCCTCGTCGGCGGTCTGGACGCGGGGCAGCACGAACGTCCCGCCGTACCGGCCGCGCCGGCTCTCGACGAGGCCCTGCTCCTGGAGGACCTTGAGGACCTCGCGCAGGGTCACCCGGCTGATCCCCATCCGGTCGGCCAGCTCCCGCTCGGCGGGCAGCCGCTCCCCGCCCGGCACGAGACCGAGCCGTACCACCTGGAGGATCTGCTGCAGCGCCTCCTCGAAACCGTTGCCCGCCCGCACCGGCCGCAGCACGGGCGTCAGCCGGTCCGCCGATTCACTCGTACTGGCCACGTTCCTCGTTTCCCTTTCTCCAGGACTTCCCAAGCAATGGTCTTCGGCAATACCTTATGGCTCCCGGCAGGCCGAAGGAGGAGCAATCCCGTGGCAGACCGCACACCCCCGCTCACCGTCGAGGAGCTCCGCGCCCTCGTCGCGAGCGGCGAGATCGACACCGTCGTCCTGGCCTTCCCCGACATGCAGGGACGGCTCCAGGGCAAGCGGTTCGCCGCACAGTTCTTCCTGGACGACGTCCTCGGCCACGGCACCGAGGGCTGCAACTATCTTCTGGCCGTCGACACCGAGATGAACACCGTCGAGGGCTACGAGATGTCCTCCTGGGACCGCGGCTACGGCGACTTCGCGATGCACCCCGACCTCGCCACCCTCCGCCGCCTCCCCTGGAACGAGGCCACCGCCATGGTGACGGCCGACCTCGCCTGGGCCGACGGCAGCCCGGTCGTCGCGGCCCCCCGCCAGATCCTCCGCCGCCAGCTGGAGCGCCTCGCCGAGCACGGCTTCACCGCCCACGTCGGCACCGAGCTCGAGTTCATCGTCTTCAACGACAGCTACGAGCAGGCCTGGGACGCGAACTACCGCGGCCTCACCCCCGCCAACCAGTACAACATCGACTACTCCGTCCTCGGTACCGGTCGCATCGAACCCCTCCTGCGCCGCATCCGCAACGAGATGACCGCCGCCGGACTCACCGTCGAGTCCGCCAAGGGCGAGTGCAACCCCGGCCAGCACGAGATCGCCTTCAAGTACGACGAGGCCCTCGTCACCTGCGACCGGCACGCCGTCTACAAGACGGGCGCCAAGGAGATCGCCTCCCAGGAGGGCTACTCGCTCACCTTCATGGCGAAGTACAACGAGCGCGAGGGCAACTCCTGCCACATCCACCTCTCCCTCCAGGACGCCGAGGGCAAGAACGTGATGGCAGGGGACGACCAGCACGGAATGTCGCCGACGATGCGGCACTTCCTCGCCGGACAGCTCGCCGCCCTCCGCGACTTCTCCCTCCTCTACGCCCCCAACATCAACTCCTACAAGCGGTTCCAGCCCGGCTCCTTCGCCCCCACCGCCGTCGCCTGGGGCCACGACAACCGCACCTGCTCGCTCCGGGTCGTCGGCCACGGCCGCTCCACCCGCTTCGAGAACCGCCTCCCCGGCGGCGACGTCAACCCCTACCTCGCCGTCGCCGGCCTGGTCGCCGCCGGCCTGTACGGGATCGAGCAGCGGCTCGAACTCCCGGAGCCCTGCACCGGAAACGCCTACACCGGCGAGTACGCGCACGTCCCCACCACACTGCGCGAGGCCGCCGAACTCTGGGAGACCAGCGAGATCGCCAAGGCCGCCTTCGGCGCCGAGGTCGTCGCCCACTACCGCAACATGGCCCGCGTCGAACTCGACGCCTTCGACGCCGCGGTGACCGACTGGGAACTGCGCCGCTCCTTCGAACGCCTCTGATTCGCACCGCGCCCCTTCGCACCGCGCCCCTTCGATTCGCACCCCTTCGATTCGCACGCCTCCGAGAGGAACGAGTTGCTCCAGGTACTGAACCCGGCGACGGAGGAGCTGGTCGCCACCGTCCCCGCCGCCACCCCGGCCGAGGTCGACGCCGCCGTCGCACGGGCCACCGCCGCCCAGCGGGGCTGGGCCGCCGCCGCGCCGGCCGACCGCGCCCGGCTCCTCCGCCGCTTCGCGGCCGTCGTCGACGCGCACACCGAGGAACTCGCCCGCCTGGAGGTCACCGAGGCCGGCCACACCATCGGCAACGCCCGCTGGGAGGCCGGCAACGTCCGCGACCTCCTGGACTTCGCCGCCGGGGGAGTGGAGCGCCTCAACGGACGCCAGATCCCGGTGGCCGGCGGCCTCGACGTCACCCTCCTCGAACCCCTCGGCGTCGTCGGCGTCATCGCGCCGTGGAACTTCCCCATGCCGATCGCCGCCTGGGCCACCGCACCCGCCCTCGCCGCCGGCAACGCCGTCCTCCTCAAGCCCGCCGAGACCACCCCCCTCACCGCGCTCCGCCTCGCCGAACTCGCCCTGGAGGCAGGCCTGCCCGAAGGCCTCTTCCAGGTCCTCCCCGGCACTGGCCCGGTCGCGGGGAACGCCCTCGTCGAGCACCCCGGCATCGCGAAGATCGTCTTCACCGGCTCCACCAGGGTCGGAAAATCGATCATGGCCAAGTGCGCCGACCAGGTGAAGCGACTCACCCTCGAACTCGGCGGCAAGAGCCCCAACATCGTCTTCGCCGACGCGGACATCGAGGCGGCGGCCGCCGCCGCGCCGATGGCCTTCCTCGACAACAGCGGCCAGGACTGCTGCGCCCGCACCCGCATCCTCGTGCAGCGGAGCGCGTACGACCGCTTCCTGGAGCTCCTCACCCCCGCGATCGAGGAGATCGTCGTCGGCGACCCGCTCGACGAGCGCACGCAGATGGGCCCGCTCATCTCCCGCGCCCAGCTCGACCGCGTCCGCTCGTACGTCACCGAGGACCTCCAGGGGATCCGCGGCAAGGCCCCCGAAGGTCCCGGCTTCTGGTTCCCGCCGACCCTCCTCACCGGCGTACAAGAGGACGCCCCCTGCGCCGTCGAGGAGATCTTCGGCCCGGTCGCCGTCGTCCTGCCCTTCGACGACGAGGCCGACGCTATCCGGCTCGCCAACGCCACCGAGTACGGCCTCTCCGGCTCGATCTGGACCCGGGACGTCGGCCGAGCCCTGCGCGCCTCCCGAGCCGTCCGGGCCGGCAACCTCTCCGTCAACTCCCACTCCAGCGTCCGCTACTGGACCCCGTTCGGCGGCTACCGGCAGTCCGGCCTCGGCCGCGAACTGGGCCCCGACGCCCTGACCGCCTTCACCGAAACCAAGAACGTCTTCATCAGCACGGAGGCCTGAGCACCCATGACCGAAGAGATCATCTGCCGCCGCCTGGTCGGCCGTACCGCCGTCATCACCGGAGCCGGCAGCGGCATCGGACTCGCCACCGCCCGGCGGCTCGCCTCCGAGGGCGCGAACGTCGTCTGCGGCGACATCGACGAGGTGGCCGGCAAGGCCGCGGCCGAGGCCGTCGGCGGCACCTTCGTGAAGGTCGACGTCACCGACCCGGAGGAGGTCGAGGCGCTGTTCCGCACCGCCTTCGAGACCTACGGCTCCGTCGACATCGCCTTCAACAACGCCGGCATCTCGCCGCCCGACGACGACTCCATCCTGGAGACCGGCCTGGAGGCCTGGAAGCGCGTCCAGGACGTCAACCTCACCTCCGTCTTCCTGTGCTGCAAGGCCGCCCTCCCCTACATGCGCCGCCAGGGCAGGGGCTCCATCATCAACACCGCCTCCTTCGTCGCGATCATGGGCGCGGCCACCAGCCAGATCTCGTACACGGCGTCCAAGGGCGGCGTCCTCGCCATGTCCCGCGAGCTGGGCGTCCAGTTCGCCCGCGAAGGCATCCGGGTCAACGCCCTCTGCCCCGGACCGGTCAACACCCCCCTCCTCCGCGAGCTGTTCGCCAAGGACCCGGAGCGGGCCGCGCGCCGCCTCGTGCACATCCCGGTCGGGCGCTTCGCCGAGGCAGAGGAGATCGCCGCGGCCGTGGCGTTCCTCGCGAGCGACGACTCTTCCTTCGTCAACGCCAGCGACTTCCTCGTCGACGGCGGGATCTCGGGCGCGTACGTCACCCCGCTCTAGCCCCCGGCCCCCCACCTCCCCCCACCCGGCAGCCGGGCGTCGCAAGGCGCCCGGCTGTTCCGCGTCCGGAACAGTCCCGACAGGAGAGTGATCATGAACCACCGACTCCGTACGTCCGCGGCCGCAGCCGCCCTGGCCCTCGCGGCGACCGGCCTCGTCTCCGCCACCCAGGCCGAGGCGAAACCCGCCGGATGCCCGACCCTGAAGATCTCCGAGGGCTGGTACGGCGGGAACAAGGCGCGCGTCGACGCGCTGATCGCCGACCACTGCGCCGCCAGAGGAAAGAACCCCGTCGCGGTCTTCGACTGGGACAACACCGTCATCAAGAACGACGTCGGCGACGCCACCTTCTACTGGCTCGTGCGCAACGACCGCATCCGCCCGCCCCGGAACGGCGACTGGTCCACCACCAGCCGCCACCTCACCCCCGAGGCCGCCGCCGCCCTCGGCGAGGCCTGTCCCACCGGCGTACGCACCCTCCCCACGGCCACCGACACCCGCTGCGCCGACGAGCTCCTCGCCGTCTACGGCTCGGGCACCACCACCGGCGGGAAGACCGCCTTCGCGGGCCACGACCACCGCCGCATGGAACCCCAGTACGCCTGGCTGGCCCAGCTCCTGCGCGGCTGGACCACCCGCCAGGTCGAGTCCTTCGCCGCCGCGGCCCGCGCCGAGAACCTGGCCGCGCCGCAGGGCGCCACCCAGCGGGTCGGCACGGCCCAGGTCACCGGCTGGGTCCGCTACTACGAACAGCAACGCGACCTCATCCGTACGCTCCAGGCCGCGGGCTTCGACGTCTGGGTCGTCTCCGCCTCGCCCGAACCGGTCGTCGACGTCTGGGCGAAGGGCGTAGGGGTCGACCCCGCCCACACCCTCGGCATCCGCAACACCACCGAGCACGGCCGGCTCACCGCCCACCTCAAGGGCTGCGGCACCGTCCGGGACGGCGAGGACGAGATGATCACCTACATCGACGGCAAACGCTGCTGGATCAATCAGGAGATCTTCGGCGTGCGCGGCCCCGCCGCCGAGCGCGTCCAGCCGGCGTCACGGCGGCAGGTGTTCGCCGCCGGGGACTCCGACACGGACATCTCCTTCCTGCGCGACGCCACCGGCCTGCGGCTGGTCCTCAACCGCAACAAGAACGAACTCATGTGCCGGGCGTACGAGAACGGCGACGGCCGCTGGATCGTCAACCCCATGTTCATCGAGCCGAAGCGGCAGAAGGCCACCCCGTACCCCTGCGCCACGACGGGCTACACGGCGGGCGACGGCACGGCGGAACCGGTCCGCCGCCCCGACGGCACGGTGATCCCGGACCAGCGGGACACGGTCTTCTAGCGGCCCCTAGAGGAAGGTCTGCCCTTCCCCCCGGTAGGTCGGCACGGTGGCCGTGATCCGGTCGCCCTCGACCAGCTGGAGGCTCTCGAACCGCTCGCACAGCTCGCCGGCCTTCGCGTGCCGGAACCACACCTTGTCGCCGATCCGCAGGTCGTCGGCCGGCGAGCCGAGCAGCGGGGTCTGGACCTCGCCCGGACCCTCCTGAGGGTCGTACCGCAGGCCCTCCGGCAGATACGGCACGGGCAGCCGGTCGGGGCCCGCCACCCCGGACGCCGGATAGCCGCCGCCCAGCACCGTCACCACGCCCACACCGGGGCGGCGGACGACGGGCTGCGCGAACAGCGCGGCCGGACGCCCGCTGAAAGACGTGTAGTTGTCGAAGAGACGCGGCACGAAGAGCCCCGAACCGGCGGCGATCTCCGTCACCGCGTCCTCGGCGGCCGTGTGCTGCACGCTCCCGGTGCCGCCGCCGTTCACGAACTCCAGATCCGGCGCCACCGCCCGCACGGCACGGACGACGGCCGCCCGGCGCTCCGCCAGCTCCCGGCGGGCGGCGGCCTGCATCAGCCGGATCACCCGCGATCGCAGCGGCCGCCCCGCGACCGCGTCGCCGACGCCGGCGACGTGCCCCTCGTACGCCATGATCCCGACCAGCCGGAAGCCCGGGCGCCGCACCACGGAACGGGCCACCTCGGCCAGCTCGGCGGGGGTGCGCAGCGGCGAGCGCCGCGCTCCGATCCGTACCCGCCCGCCGAGGAGCTGGAGCGCCGTGTCCAGCTCCAGGCAGACCCGGACCTCCTCCGCCCCGCCCGCGCGGGACGCGTCGATCAGATCGAGCTGGGCCACGTCGTCGACCATCACCGTCACCGCGGCGGCGAGCTTCGGATCCCGCGCGAGCTCGGCGAAGCCGGCGCGGTCCGCCGACGGGTAGGCGAGCAGCACGTCGTCGAACCCGGCACGCGCCAGCCACAGCGACTCGTCGAGCGTGAACGACATGATCCCGGCGAACCCGTCCCGCGCGAGCACCCGCTCCAGGAGCGCGCGGCAGCGCACGGACTTGCTCGCGACGCGGATCGGCTTGCCGGCGGCCCGGCGGACGAGATCCGCCGCGTTGTCGTCGAAGGCCTCCAGGTCGACGAGCGCCACGGGCGCGTCGAGGTGAGCGGTGGCACGGTCGTAACGGGCCCGGTCGGCGGCGCGGGGAGTCATGGCCCGAGCTTGCCAGACAGGTATACGGGTGGGTAGCCCCCGACCCCGGTCCGCCCGGTTCCTCGGCGGCGGGGAACAGCCCGTAGAGTGACGGGCATTGTCGACACGAGCGGGGGACGGGGATGACCGCCGAACACCCACGTCCCACGTCCCGCATCACCGACGCCCTCCTCCCGACCCCACCCGCGAAGGCCCCGGAGCCCCCGGCGCGCTCCACACCGAGGCCCGCTCAGGCCCCCGCGCCCCTCGCCCCGCCGACTACCCGGCCCGCCTCCGAGCGCCCGACAGCGGCCGGCGATCCGCCGCCCCCGTCGGCCCCGCCCAGCTCGGCCGCCCCGGCGCGCTCCACGTCGAGCACTGCCCCGGCCTCCGCGCCCCTCGCGCCGCCGACCGTCCGGCCCGCCTCCGAGCGCCCGACTGTGGCCGGCGATCCGCCGCCCCCGGTGCGCTCCACGTCGAGTACTGCCCCGGCCTCCGCGCCCCTCGCGCCGCCGGCCGCCCAGGGCGGAGCCGAGCGCGCCACGGCGGCGCCGAGCACCCCACCGCCCCTGCCCCCGGTGGCGCCGCCGCGCCCCGCGTCGGCCGCGTCACCGGCTCCCGAGCCGTCCTCGGCCGCGGGTACCCCGGCGCCCGCGTACCCGTCCGCACCGCCTCACCCCGCGTCGGCCGCGGCCCCCAAGGCGCCCGCCGCCACGGGCACCCCGCCGGCGCCTCCGCAGCGTCTGGCCGCCCCCGAGGAGCCCCGATCGGCCACGGCCGGCGGAGCCCTGCGGCAGCCCCGCCAGGCGTCGTCGTCCGTGCCGGCCCGCCCCGCCTCCCGGCCCGCCGCCGACAACCCGGTGGTCCCTCCGGCCGTCCCGGCTGGCGGGCCGTCCGGCCGGACCGCGGTGCCGCACACCGTTCCGGACACCTCCGAGGCACGGCGCGGATCCGCGTCCCCGACCCCCGCCGCCGGCTCCGCGCCGCCGTCGCCCCGTCAGGCACCCGCGCCCGCCCGCGCCTGGGCGTCGCCGAACGGGGCGGGCGACCTGTCGGAGGTGGAGACCACCACCCGGCTGCGGCCGATCCGTGACACGCCGCGCACGGCTCGCCCGACGCGACCCGCGCCCGTGACCGCGTACGGATACGGGCTCGCCGGCGCCCTGCCGCCCGAGGCGCCCGTCGAGGCCACGACCCGGCTGCGCCCCGTACGCGAGCGCCGCACCGGGCGCGTGCTCGCGGTCACGGCCTGCGTCGTCCTCGGGGTCGGGCTCATCGGCGGCGCCCTCGCCGGGATATGGCTGGCCTCCGCCGACCCCGCGCGCCCCGCCGAACCCGCCGGGTACACCGAGGCGAAGGACCTCTGGCACAACGCCCCCGTGGACACCCTCTTCCCCCGCACCCTCGCGGGCCCCGGCGCGGGGCCCGGCGCCGCCGCACGCACCTGGACCCGGATCGTCGTCGCCCCGGACGCGCCCTGCTCGCCCGCCGTCCTGGCCAAGGGCCTGCTCGCCACCCTCACGCCGCTCGGCTGCGAGCGCGTCCTGCGCGCCACGTACACCGACGCCACCGCCAGCAGCGTCATCACCGTCGGCCTGGTCTTCACCCGCGCCGACGCCGGCACGCAGCGCACCCTCGGCCAGGGCGGCCTCACCGCCCGCCTCGGCGCGGACGTTCCCCCGGCCCTCTCCGGCCCCTCCACCGTCGCGGCCCGCTTCGGCGCCCGGCAGCGCGCGAGCTGGTGGCTGAGCGCCCCCGCCGACCTCCCCGTCGTCGTCACCGCCGTCTCCGGCTTCGCCGACGGCCGGGCCGTCGACCGCCCGCAGCCCGCCGACCAGGCCATGGCCCGGGGCCGGACCGACGCCACCGCCCAGTCCGGCCTCGGCCACGAGGCCAAGGGCATCACCGTCCGCTTCGAAGCGCTGCTGCGCAAGACCGTCGCCGCGACCGTCAAGGAGAAGGAGAACGCCCGGTGACCCGCCCGACCCCCGCCCGGACGACCGCCTTCACCCGGACGACTGCCTCCGCCAAGGCGACCGCCCTCACCCGGACGACCGCCTCCGCCAAGGCGACCGCCTTCACCAAGGCGACCGCCCTCACCAGGACGACCGCCTCCGCCCGGGCGGCCACCGTCGTCCTCCTCGCCGCCGCCTTCTCCGTGCTGCCCGCGACCACCGCCCCCGCCCACGCCGACACCATCCGGGCCCGCCAGTGGGGCCTGGAGGCCCTGCGCACCACCGAGGCCTGGCGCACCACCAAGGGCAAGGGCATCAAGGTCGCCGTCCTCGACACGGGCGTCGACGCAGGCCACCCGGACCTGGCCGGCTCCGTCCTCCCCGGCCGCGACCTCATCGGATTCGGCGCCTCCAAGGGCGACCGCGCCTGGGCCCGCCACGGCACCGCCATGGCCGGCATCATCGCCGGGCACGGCCACGGCCCCGGCGACGAGAGCGGGGTCCTCGGCATCGCCCCCGACGTCGAGATCCTTCCCGTCCGGGTCATCCTGGAAAGCAGCGACAAGGCCCGCGACAAGGCCCGCAAGACCCGCGGCACCGCCCTCGCCGAGGGCATCCGCTGGGCCGCCGACCACGGCGCCGACGTCATCAACCTCTCCCTCGGCGACGACTCCAAGTCCGCCCACCCCGACGCGGGCGAGGACGCCGCCGTCCAGTACGCCCTCGCCAAGGGCGTCTCCGTCGTCGCCTCCGCCGGCAACGGCGGCGAGAAGGGCGACCACATCTCGTACCCCGCCGCCTACCCCGGCGTCATCGCCGTCACCGCCGTCGACCGCTACGGCACCCACGCCTCGTTCTCCACCCGCCGCTGGTACGCCACGGTCAGCGCCCCCGGCCTCGAGATCGTCATCGCCGACCCCGACCGCCGCTACTACGAGGGCTGGGGCACCAGCGCCGCCGCCGCGTTCGTCTCCGGCGCCGTCGCCCTCGTCAGGTCCGCGCACCCCGACCTCACCCCGGCCCAGATCAAGCAGCTGCTCATCGACACCGCCCGCAACCGCCCCAAGGGCGGCCGCAGCGACGCCAAGGGGTACGGGACGGTCGACCCGGCCGCCGCCATCAAGGCCGGGGCCGCGCGCAAGGGCGGCGACCCCAAGAACGTCGCCACCGGCTACCGGGGGCAGTACTTCGGCCCCGGCCCGACCCCCGCGGTCGAGGAGAGCCGTCCCCTCGGCCTGCTGGCCCCCGCCGCCGGAGGACTCGGCGCCCTGCTGCTCCTGACCGCCGTCGTCCTCGGGCGCACGAGGCGCACCCGCTGACGAGCCGCCCCGGCCCAGCCGACGCCGTGGCGAGTGCCCTCGCCGACCACCCGGCGGACAGGACCGCGCCCGTAGCCCGTTAGGCTCGGTGCGTGGCGCTCAAGAACATTCCGGACCCCGGTTTCTCCGACGACGACGGCACCGCCGACCCGCGGCTCGCCGCGGCCCTCGCGGCCTGGGCGGAGGACGGGACCGCCCACGGCCCGGTCCTCGAAGCGCTCAAGGGCGCCCGGCTGCTCGTCCCCGTGGTCGCCCTCCTCGGCGAGGTCGAGACCGACGAGAACGGCCTGCGCCGCGAGAAGACCAGCGACATGGCGGTCCCCACCCTCACCGCGGGCGACCGCCGGGCCCTGCCCGCCTTCACCTCGATCGCCTCGCTCGCCCTGTGGGACCCGGAGGCCCGACCGGTGGCCGTACCGCTCCACCAGGCGCTCCAGGCGGCCGCGCACGAGAAGGCCGACACCGTCGTCCTGGACCTCGCGGGCCCCGTCCCGTACCAGCTGACAGGACCGGCACTGCTCGCCCTCGCCGAGGGCCGCTCCAGCGTCGACCCGCTCGACGACCCGGCCGTACGGGAGGCCGTACGGGCCGCCGTCGCCGCCGAACCCGCGGTCGTCCGCGCCCATCTGGGCCCCGGCAGCGCCGACGGCACCCTGGCCCTGGTCCTCGCCGGGGACGCCGCCCCGGCGGAGGCCGCCCAGCGCGTGGCCCGCGCCCTCGCGGCCGACGAAACACTGAGGGCCCGCCTGGTGCGGGGCCTCGACCTGGCACTGCTGCCGGCCTCGGCCACGCCTCCGGGCGAGCCCTTCTACGTCAAGCGGTAGTAACGGAGAGAAGTCCTAGCCGTACACCGGACCGGTGTACTTCTCGCCAGGACCCTGGCCCGGCTCGTCCGGGATCAGGGACGCCTCGCGGAAGGCGAGCTGAAGGGACTTCAGGCCGTCCCGCAGGGGAGCGGCGTGGAAGGAGGAGACCTCCGTCGCGCCGGCGTCCAGCAGACCCGCGAGCGCGTGCACCAGCTTGCGGGCCTCGTCGAGGTCCTTGTACTTGTCGCCCTCCTCGGTGAGCCCGAGCTTCACCGCGGCGGCGCTCATCAGGTTGACGGCGACCGTCACGATCACCTCGACGGCCGGGACCTCCGCGATGTCGCGGGTCATGGCGTCGAAGTCGGGGTTTTCAGGGGAGTCCGCGGACTCGTTCTGGGGCGTCTCGCTCATGCCTCATACGATAGGCCGCTCCTCGGTTAGCGGAGACCGCCGGGTCCTGCTAACCTTGTGTAACGACCGGCCGGACACGCGTGTGCCCGGCCCACAAGTGGAGGCTCCGTACTCCCACCTGACCACCCTCGCGGGTGGTGGGTCACCGGTCAGGTGGTCCCCATCGTTCCGTACGGACGATGGAACCGCCCGAGTTTGCGCCCCGCGGTTGATCGCGTCGGTGCTCCGGTATTTCCATGGAGCCCCGCCTGTGTCCCGTCCGGGGCGTTTTTTGCGTACCGGCTCGGTTGGTCTCAGAGAAACAGACGTTGCGCGTCCGTCCGCCAGGCGGTCGCGTGGTGCTACCTAGGAGGATCCATCAGCGCCGAGCCCCGCATCAACGACAGGATTCGCGTTCCCGAGGTGCGACTTGTCGGACCCAGCGGCGAGCAGGTCGGGATTGTTCCGCTTGCCAAGGCCCTGGAGCTCGCACAGGAGTACGACCTCGATCTGGTCGAGGTCGCGGCGACCGCCCGTCCGCCCGTGTGCAAGCTCATGGACTACGGGAAGTTCAAGTACGAGTCGGCCATGAAGGCCCGTGAGGCGCGCAAGAACCAGGCGCACACGGTCATCAAGGAGATGAAGCTCCGGCCGAAGATCGACCCGCACGACTACGACACCAAGAAGGGTCACGTCGTCCGGTTCCTCAAGCAGGGCGACAAGGTCAAGATCACGATCATGTTCCGTGGTCGTGAGCAGTCCCGCCCCGAGCTTGGTTTCCGGCTGCTTCAGCGGCTGGCGTCGGACGTCGAGGAGCTTGGCTTCATCGAGTCCAACCCGAAGCAGGACGGCCGGAACATGATCATGGTTCTCGGCCCGCACAAGAAGAAGACCGAGGCCATGGCCGAGGCGCGTGAGGCCCAGGCCGCACGCAAGGCCGAGCGCCAGGGCGTCGCCGCCGACGAGGCGTCCGACGCCGAGGTCGAGGAGGCCCAGGTCGAGCAGACCGAGGCCACCGACGCTCCGGTCGCCGAGGCCGAGGCCGAGGCCGACGCTCCGGTCGAGAACCCCGAGGCGTGACCCGACGGGCTGCCACCCAGGCAGCCCCGGGACCCGCCCGGAACCACCAAACGAAGAATGACGCTCCCGGCAGTCCGGTGTCCGCACCGGGGGAGCGCCACTGACGAGGAGATACGGCGCGATGCCGAAGAACAAGACGCACTCCGGTGCCAAGAAGCGCTTCAAGGTCACCGGCACCGGCAAGATCATGCGCGAGCGCGCCGGCAAGCGCCACCTGCTCGAGCACAAGTCGTCCAAGCTGACGCGTCGCCTCACCGGCAACGCCGAGATGGCCCCGGGTGACGCCGCCAAGATCAAGAAGATGCTGGGCATCTGATCTGATCTCCCGCCCTCGGCGACGACGGGGGCATCCGGCTGAGACCGGGATCCATTCGTTTTTCGGGTCGTGTGAGGACCACCACGACCCCGCTACAAGGAGTTAACAAGTGGCACGCGTCAAGCGGGCAGTCAACGCCCACAAGAAGCGCCGGGCAATCCTCGAGGCGGCCTCCGGCTACCGCGGTCAGCGTTCGCGCCTGTACCGCAAGGCCAAGGAGCAGGTCACCCACTCGCTGGTCTACAACTACAACGACCGCAAGAAGCGCAAGGGCGACTTCCGCCGTCTGTGGATCCAGCGCATCAACGCCGCTGCCCGTCAGAACGGCATGACGTACAACCGCCTCATCCAGGGTCTGAACGCCGCCAACATCGAGGTGGACCGCAAGATCCTCGCCGAGCTGGCCGTCAACGACATCAACGCGTTCGCCGCGCTGGTCGAGGTCGCGCAGAAGGCTCTGCCGGCCGACGTCAACGCCCCGAAGGCCGCCGCCTGATCTTCCAGGCCGCAGTACCTCTGCCCGGACCCGCAGGCGCGTGCGCCTGCGGGTCCGGGTGCGTCGGCCCCCGAAGTCGCCGTCCCCCTCGAAGAGAGAACCGCCGCACCCCATGGTCACCCCCGAGATGATCTCCCCGCGTTCCCCGCGCGTCGTCGCCGCCCGGCGGCTCGCCAAGCGCACCTTCCGGGGCAAGGACCGCCTCTTCATCGCCGAGGGCCCGCAGGCCGTCCGTGAGGCCGTCGACCACCGCGGGGCGAGCGGGGAACCCACCCTCGTCGAGCTCTTCACCACCGTCGAGGCCGCCGAGCGGTACGCCCCGATCATCGAGGCCGCGCTCGCCTCCGGAGCCCGCGTCCACCACGCCTCCGACGCCGTCCTCGCCGAGGTCTCCCAGACCGTCACCCCGCAGGGGATCGTCGGCGTCTGCCGCTTCCTGGACTCGCCCTTCGAGGAGATCGTCGCCGCCCGGCCCAAGCTGGTCGCCGTCCTCGCGCACGTCCGCGACCCCGGGAACGCCGGCACCGTACTGCGCTGCGCCGACGCCGCCGGCGCCGACGCCGTCGTCCTCACCGACGCCTCGGTCGACCTGTACAACCCCAAGTCCGTCCGCGCCTCCGTCGGCTCCCTCTTCCACCTGCCGGTCGCCGTCGGCGTCCCCGTGGAGCAGGCCGTCGCCGGGCTCAAGAGCGCCGGCGTACGGATCCTCGCCGCCGACGGAGCGGGCCAGGACGACCTCGACGACGAACTGGACGCCGGCACCATGGGCGGGCCCACCGCCTGGATCTTCGGCAACGAGGCCTGGGGCCTGCCCGAGGAGACCAGGGCCCTCGCCGACGCCGTCGTCCGCGTCCCCATCCACGGCAAGGCCGAGAGCCTCAACCTCGCCACCGCGGCCGCCGTCTGCCTGTACGCCTCCGCCCGCGCCCAGCGCCCCCGAACCTCCGCCTGAAGGGTCCATTCCGGCGTCCCCGCCCAGTAGAGTGACCGTTTCGGGGGCCCACTGCGCTACACGGAGGGGTGGGATACGGGGATGACGGTCGGCACGGACAGTCCCGCACAGGCACGGAGCGCCGCGCCGCACGCCCCGGAGGAGCCCGGAGCCGCCGGAACACCCGCGGACGACCAGGTCTCCACCGCCGACACCACCACCGCCTTCGCCGGGGTCCACCCCGACGACCTGCCCGACGGTCTCGTCATCGCCGACGAGAGCGGCCGGGTCGTCTGCTTCAACGCCGCCGCCGGCCGCATCACCGCCGTACCCGCCGACCGGGCCCTCGGCCTCCCCCTCGACCAGGCCCTCCCCCTGGAGGACCTCAAGGGGCGCCGCTGGTGGACCCTGACCGACCCGTACGGCGGACTCGCCACCCGCCGCGGCCAGCCCGAGCGTAATCTGCTGCTCCCCGGCGGCCGCGAGGTCCTCGTCTCCGCCCGGTACGTCCGCGAGCACCCCACCGGCCCCGTCCGCCGCGTCGTGGTCTCCCTGCGCGGCACCGAGGCCCGCCGCCGCACCGAGCGCAGCCACGCCGAGCTCATCGCCACCGTCGCCCACGAGCTGCGCTCCCCGCTGACCTCCGTCAAGGGGTTCACCGCGACCCTCCTCGACAAGTGGGAGCGGTTCACCGACGAGCAGAAGCGGCTGATGCTGGAGACCGTCGACGCCGACGCGGGCCGCATCAAGCGCCTCATCGCCGAGCTCCTCGACATCTCCCGGATCGACTCCGGCCGCCTTGAGGTGCGCCGCCAGCCCGTCGACCTCGCCGCCGCCATCGGCCGCCACATCCAGGTCCACACCACCGGCGGCCAGTCCCCGGACCGCTTCTTCGTACGGATCAGGCCGCAGCTGCCCGCGCTCTGGGCCGACCCCGACAAGATCGACCAGATCCTCGGCAACCTCCTGGAAAACGCGGTGCGCCACGGCGACGGAACCGTCACCATCGAGGTGGCACCCGGTACCGCGGGCGACGACGGAGAAGAGGGGACGGAGGTCACCGTGAGCGACGAGGGCCCCGGCATCCCCGAAGCGTCGATGAGCCGCGTCTTCACCCGCTTCTGGCGGGGCAGCAAACGCGGCGGCACCGGCCTCGGCCTCTACATCGTCAAGGGCATCGTCGAGGCCCACGGCGGCACCATCACCGTCGGACGGGGCCCCCGCGGCGGGGCCGAGTTCCGATTTACCCTGCCCGTCGGCACCCCGGCCCATCTCATCTGACGAGATCTGACCAGTTTCAGACAAGATCCAGACGAGATCAGAGGCCGCCCAGCCTGCCCACGGGCTCATCACCGTCCGAGCGCCCCGTTAGACTCGACCTTTGGCACGTTTGCGCCCTTGTCGTCGAGCGGGGCCGCGCCCAGCCAGCCAAACGGAAGCACGGGAAGAGATGTCGGCACCGAATAAGTCGTACGACCCGGTCGAGGTCGAGGCCTTGAAACCGGAAGAGATCGAGCGCATGCGGGACGAGGCGCTCGCCGCCTTCGCGGCCGCCGGCGACCTCGACGCGCTCGCGCACGCGAAGACCGCGCACACCGGTGGCACCTCGCCGCTGGCGCTCGCCAATCGCGAGATCGGCGCCCTGCCCCCGCAGGCCAAGGCCGCCGCAGGAAAGGTCGTGGGCCAGGCCCGCGGCGCCGTCTCCAAGGCGCTCGCAGCCCGCCAGACCGAGCTGGAGGCCGAGCGGGACGCCCGCGTCCTCGTCGAGGAGGCCGTCGACGTCACCCTGCCGTACGACCGTGTCCCGGCCGGCGCCCGGCATCCGCTGACGACGCTCATGGAGCGCGTCGCGGACGTCTTCGTCTCCATGGGGTACGAGGTCGCCGAGGGCCCCGAGGTCGAGGCGGAGTGGTTCAACTTCGACGCCCTCAACTTCGTCCCGGACCACCCGGCGCGCCAGATGCAGGACACGTTCTTCGTCCAGGGGCCGGAAGGCACCACGGGCGACGAGTCCGGCGTCGTCCTGCGCACGCACACCTCGCCGGTCCAGGCCCGCACCCTCATCGACCGGGAGCCCCCGGTCTACGTGGTGTGCCCCGGCCGCGTCTACCGCACCGACGAGCTCGACGCCACGCACACCCCGGTCTTCCACCAGATCGAGCTGCTCGCCGTCGACGAGGGCCTGACCATGGCCGACCTCAAGGGCACCCTGGACCACATGGTCCAGGCGCTCTTCGGCCCGGACATGAAGACCCGGCTCCGCCCGAACTTCTTCCCCTTCACCGAGCCGTCCGCCGAGATGGACATGCTCTGCTACGTCTGCCGCGGCGAGTCCGTCGGCAACCCGGACCGTCCCTGCCGCACCTGCGGCAGCGAGGGCTGGATCGAGCTCGGCGGCTGCGGCATGGTCAACCCGAAGGTGCTCGTCGCCTGCGGTGTGGACCCCGAGAAGTACAGCGGATTCGCCTTCGGGTTCGGCATCGAGCGGATGCTGATGTTCCGCCACAACGTCGACGACATGCGAGACATGGTCGAGGGTGACATCCGGTTCACCCGGCCGTTCGGGATGGAGATCTGATGAGGGTCCCGCTTTCTTGGCTGCGGGAGTACGTCGACCTGCCGGCGACGGAGACCGGCCGAGACGTCCAGGCCGCACTCATTTCGGCAGGCCTCGAGGTCGAGACCGTCGAGCAGCTCGGCACCGGCCTGACCGGCCCGCTGGTGGTCGGCAAGGTCCTCACCATCGAGGAACTGACGGAGTTCAAGAAGCCCATCCGCTTCTGCACCGTCGACGTCGGCCAGGCCAACGGCACCGGCGAGCCCCAGGAGATCATCTGCGGCGCCCGGAACTTCGCCGTCGGCGACAAGGTCGTCGTGGCCCTGCCCGGCGCCGTCCTCCCCGGTGACTTCCGGATCGCCGAGCGCAAGACGTACGGCCGGGTGTCCCGCGGCATGATCTGCTCCGGCGACGAGCTGGGCATGGGCGACGACGGCACGCACGGCATCATCGTGCTCCCGCCGGAGTACGAGATCGGCATCGACGCCACGGTCCTCCTGGAGCTGTACGACGAGGTCCTCGACATCGCCGTCACCCCGGACCGCGGCTACTGCCTCTCCCTGCGCGGCATCGCCCGCGAGCTCGCCATCGCGTACGGCCTGCCGCTGCGCGACCCGGCGCTCCTCGACGTGCCCGCGCCGAACGCGTACGGCTACCCGGTCCAGGTCTCCGACCCGATCGGCTGCGACCGCTTCACCGCGCGCACCGTCGTCGGCCTCGCGCCCGAGGCGCGCTCCCCGATCTGGCTGCAGCGCCGCCTGCAGAAGGCCGGCATGCGCCCGATCTCGCTGGCCGTGGACGTCACCAACTACGTGATGCTGGAACTCGGCCAGCCGCTGCACGCCTACGACCGGAGCCGTCTCGACGGCCCCATCGGGGTGCGCCGCGCCGAGGCCGGCGAGAAGATCACCACCCTTGACGGCACCGTCCGCGTCCTGGACGCGGCGGACCTGGTCATCACCGACAACCGCGGTCCGATCGGCATCGCCGGCGTCATGGGCGGCGCGAACACGGAGATCGCCGACCCGGCGACGGACCCCGAGACCGGCTTCGTCAGCGGCACCTCCGAGGTCGTCATCGAGGCCGCGCACTTCGACGCGATCTCGATCGCGCGCACCGCCCGCCGCCACAAGCTGTCCTCCGAGGCGTCCAAGCGCTTCGAGCGTGGCGTCGACCCGCAGGCCGCCGCAGCCGCCGCGCAGCGCACCGTCGACCTGCTCGTGCTGCTCGCGGGCGGTACGGCCGAGGCCGGCGTCACCGAGATCAGCGCCCCGTCCGCGCCGCGCACGATCACCATGCCGGCGAACCACCCGGACAAGGTCGCGGGAGTCGACTACGGCCGTGAGACCGTCGTCCGCCGCCTCCAGGAGGTCGGCTGCGACGTCTACGGCCAGGACGAGCTCGTCGTCACCGTGCCCTCGTGGCGCCCCGACCTCAACGAGCCGAACGACCTCGCCGAAGAGGTCATCCGTCTGGAGGGCTACGAGAACCTGCCCTCCACGCTGCCGAAGCCCCCGGCCGGCCGCGGGCTCACCGAGCGCCAGCGCACCCACCGCCGCGTGGGCCGCGCCCTGGCCGGCGCCGGCTACGTCGAGGCGCTCAGCTACCCGTTCATCGGCGAGCAGGCTCTCGACCACCTCGGTCTCGACGCGGACGACGCCCGTCGCCGGCTCGTGACCCTGGTCAACCCGCTCTCGGACGAGGAGCCCGCGCTCCGTACGACGCTGCTCCCGGGCCTGCTCGGCGCGCTCCGTCGCAACGACAGCCGGGGCAGCCACGACCTGGCGCTCTTCGAGACCGGTCTCGTCTTCCGGCCCGAGGGACAGCCCGGCGTCGCCGTCCGGCTGCCCGTCGACCGCCGTCCCACCGACGAGGACGTCGCCGTGGTCAACGCCGCGCTGCCCGCGCAGCCGCGCCGCGCCGCGGTCGTCCTCGCCGGTGCGCGCGAGCAGGCCGGCTGGTGGGGCAAGGGCCGTCCGTCCGACTGGGCGGACGCGGTCGAGGCCGGCCGGACCGTGGCCGCCGAGGCCGGGGTCGAGCTGATCATCAGCGCCGACCAGCACGCCCCGTGGCACCCGGGCCGCTGCGCCGCCTTCCACGCCGAGATCGACGGCGAGAAGGTCCTCGTCGGCCACGCCGGCGAGCTCCACCCGCGCGTCGTGAAGGCGTTCGGGCTCCCGGCCCGCAGCTGCGCGATGGAGATCGACCTGGACCTGCTGGAGAAGGCGAACGAGGGCCCGCTCAAGGCTCCCCGGATCTCCTCCTTCCCGGTCGCCACCCAGGACGTCGCCCTGGTCGTCGCCACCGAGGTCCCGGCCGCCGAGGTCGAGACCGCGCTGCGCGAGGGCGCGGGTGAGCTCCTCGAGTCCATCCGCCTGTTCGACGTCTACACCGGCGACCAGCTGGACGAGGGCACCAAGTCCCTGGCGTACGCGCTGAAGTTCCGCGCCACGGACCGCACCCTCACGGTCGACGAGGCCACCGCGGCCCGCGACGCGGCCGTCGCCCTGGCGACCGAGCGCACGGGCGCCGTCCTGCGCGGCGCCTGACCCGCACGAGCACGACACGGAGGGCCGCCCCGGGTACGTACCGGGGCGGCCCTCCGCCGTACGCTCATGGCCGGACCCTGGCTGGTGCGGCGGCACTTCCAGCTGAGGTTCGTCGGCTCTCCGCCGAAGAGCCTCGCCCAGGAGCTGCGGGACGCCCGCACCTGCGTCACCGAGCACGTCCCCGAGAGGGAACTGCTGAGGGAGCGCACGTCCTGGACCTGATCGCGCCCTCGGCGTGCGCCGTCCGACGGGATGTCCCGCACTGCTCGCCGGGATCGGTCGTCCGCTCGTGGTTCGGGCATCCGTGCGCGTGGCGGGACCCTGGCGAAAGGCGGCGCGCCGGGGGTGCTCACTCCTTCGGGTGAGATCGCCGAGGGGTGTTCCCCCGTGGCCCGTACGGTCGGCAGAATCGACGCGGCCGCAGGGGCGGACCTGTGGGCCGCAGGGCCTTCGGGCGCTGTCGGGGCTCGGGAAGGGCCGTGCATGATCCGTTCCAGGTCGTTGCTCTCCGCTGGCTCCCGGCTCCGCCGGCTGGCCCCGCTCGCTCTTCCCACCGCCTGGGGCGCGGTGGCCGTGGTGTGGAAGTTCGGCTGTCCGCTGGCCCGGCAGCCGGGGCTGCCCATGCGGATCGCCACCAGCGTCGTCTTCCTGACGGTCGGCACCGGGCTCGTCCTCGGCGTCCGGCGGGGGCTCGCCCGCGAGTTGGCCCGGGTGCGGGCCGTCGCCGACGCCACACAGCAGGTGCTGTTGCGGCCGCCGCCCGCCCGGCTCGACGGACTGGCGCTCGCCGCAGGGCAGTTGTCGGCCTCGCCGGGTGCCTCCGTCGGCGGGGATCTGTACGAGGCGGTGGCCACCCCGTACGGCGTGCGGATCGTCGTCGGGGACGTGCGGGGGCACGGGCTCGCCGCGCTCGGTGCCGTGGTGGCCGTTCTCGGGAGCTTCCGCGAGGCCGCCCACGACGAGGCCGAACTCGGCGGGGTCCTGAGGAGGCTGGAGCGGGCCCTCGAACGGCATCTGCGGGAGCGGGCGCGCGACGAGCATCCGGCGCGCAGCGGGGTGGCGCCGGAGCATCCGGTGGCCGAGGAGTTCGTGACCCTGCTGCTCCTGGAGGTCGCGGCCGACGGGCGGCTTTCGGTGCTCAACTGCGGGCACCCCGGCCCGTACCGCATCGGGCGGCGGGTGGAGCGGCTGCCGCTCGGCGATCCGCTTCCGCCGCTCGGGGTCCTTCCGCTGCCCGCCGTGCTCGCGCCGTACGACGGCTCCCGGCTGCTTCCCGGCGAGACGCTGGTCCTGTACACCGACGGGGCGGAGGAGGCCCGTGATCACCGCGGCCGGTTCTTCGCCCTCGACGACGCCCTGGCCGGGATGGCCGGTGAGACGCCCGCGATGCTGGTCCGCCGGGTCCACGCGGCACTTCTCGACCACACGGGCGGCCGGCTCGCCGACGACATCGCACTCCTCGTCGTCCGCAACGACCGTGTCCGGGTGCCGGCGCAGCCCGCCGAACCCGGGCTGCGCCGCCCCCGGCCCGCCCCCTCCTCACACTGTTGAGCGGAGGGGCCTACGCCGGCATCGCCCGCCCCGCCACGGAGTGTCGGGCAGATCAGCGGGGCGGGCGACGCGGACCGGGCGGCCGCACTGTAAGAGGGGGGAGCCGGCGGCCCGGTCGTCGCCTTGCGGCGAGAAGCACAGTCAAGCGGTGCGGGGCCGGGCCGGGCAGAGCACGCGGACCGGAAGAACGGGTACTTCATTCACACCCCGTGCGAAATCGCCCGTCGGGATTCGGCCACGGGCCGTGTCCGACACCCCTAGGCTGAGTTCACCGAGCGACCGGAGGGGGCATGCAGCCCAACACCCTGCTCGACGCCCTGCTCGACGAAGCGGGCGTCTCCCACGCCGGGCTCGCCGCCCGCGTGAACCGGGCCGGCCGGGCCCGGGGGATCCCCCTGCGCTACGAACACACCGCCGTGGCCCGCTGGTTGAAGGGTCAGCGGCCGCGCGGCCAGGTGCCCGACCTGATCTGCGAGGTGCTCGCCGCCCGGCTGCACCGGCAGGTGACCCTGGACGACATCGGCCTCGGAGTGCCGGGCGGACCGCCGCCCGCCTTCGGGACGCCGCTCTCCGGCTTCGTCGAGCGCGCGGCGGCCCTGTGGCGGTCCGACGAGCAGCAGCGCCCGCACATAGTCGGTGCGCAGGCGGTGACGGGCACACCCGCGGTGATGCCGGTGTGGGAGTGGGAGAACCCGCCGGAGGACGTGGACGTCTCCCGCGACGGCCGGGGGACCACGGTGTCGGCCGCCGACATCGCCGTACTGAGCGCCGCCCGGTCCCACTACGAGCAGATGTACCGCAAGGCGGGGGGCATCGCGACCCGCGCCCGCATCGTCGGCTTCCTCACCACCGAGACCGCGCCGCTGCTCCGGGGCGCGTACAGCGACGCGCTCGGCCGGCGGCTGCACCGGGCCACCGGCGGCCTGGTGGCGGTGGCCGGAATCTGCGCGTACGACGCGGACGCGCACGGCCTCGCCCAGCGCTACTTCCACCAGGCGCTGCGACTCGCGAAGGCCAGCGGGGACCGGGGTCTCGGCGCGTATGTCATCGCGCTCCTGGTCAACCAGTCGCTGTTCATGGGGGAGTACCGGCAGGCGGTGGCGTTCGCGGAGGCGGCGCTGCGGGCCGCCGGGCGCCGGATCACCCCTGCGCTCGCCGCCGACCTGACGGCGATGCAGGCGAAGGCGTACGCACATCTGGGCGACGGGGCGGCCGCACTGGCCTGCATCCGGCGGGCGGAGACGGAGGCGGAGCGGATCAGCCCGGGCGCGGAACCGGCGGAGACGGGGTACGTCCAGCCGGGGTTCGTCAACGTGCAGGTGGCGGAGGCCCTGCTCAGTCTGGGGGATCTCCCGGCGGCCCATGAGCACGCCTCGGCGGCGGTCCGGACGCCCTCGCACGACCGGGGCCGGGTGCACCGGCTGGCCATGCTGTGCCAGATCGAGCTGCGGCGGGGCGAGGTCGACGGGGCGGCGCGCACGGCGGTGGAGATGACCGAGCGGGCCAGGGGGATGGAGTCGCGGCGGCTGCGGGATCGCCTGCGGCAGGTGCGGGAGCATCTCCTCGCGAGCGGCGGAGGGGATGCCCGGGAGGCGGCGGATCTCATCGACGGGGCTCTGCGCGTTCCCCTATAGGCCGTCAACTGCTGCGATATTGCCACCAAACAAGCACCGACCAGTCGGAAGGTGGCAAGAACGTGCAGTGGACGAAACTGAGCGAACGCTCTGTCTATGAGAATCGCTGGTTCCAGGTGAACCTCGCGGACGTCGAACTCCCGGACGGCCGCCACCTCGACCACTATCTGATCCGGCTCCGCCCGGTCGCCGTCGCGACCGCCGTCAACGAGGCCGACGAAGTCCTGATGCTCTGGCGCCACCGCTTCATCACCGACAGCTGGGGCTGGGAACTGGCCGCCGGTGTCGTCGAGGACGGGGAGGACGTCGAGACCGCCGCCGCGCGCGAGATGGAGGAGGAGACCGGCTGGCGGCCGGGGCCCCTGCGCCATCTCCTCACCGTCGAGCCGTCGAACGGTCTCACCGACGCCCGCCATCACCTCTACTGGGCGGAACGGGCCACGTACACCGGTCCGCCCGAGGACGCGTTCGAGTCCTCACGGCGGGCGTGGATCCCGCTCGCACAGGTCCCCGACATGATCGCCCGCGGCGAGATCCCGGCCGCCAACATGGCCGCCGGGCTGCTCATGCTCCACCACCTGCGGCTCGGCTGAGGAGCGCGGGGGCCGGGAAGCGGACACGGTGACATGCCGGACGGCCCGTACCTGTGCGTGAGTACGGGCCGTCCGGTGTCCAGGGGGTCAGGAGTACGGGTAGAAGCCCGAGCCCGTCTTCCGGCCGAGCCGGCCCGCGTCCACCATGCGCTGGAGCAGCGGGGGAGCGGCGTACAGCGGCTCCTTGAACTCGGCGTACATCGAGTCGGCGATCGAGGCGATCGTGTCCAGACCGATGAGGTCGGAGAGCTTCAGCGGGCCCATCGGGTGGGCGCAGCCGTACTCCATGCCGTTGTCGATGTCCTCGCGGCTCGCGATGCCCGACTCGAACATCCGGATCGCGGAGAGCAGGTACGGCACGAGCAGGGCGTTGACGACGAAGCCGGAGCGGTCCTGCGCGCGGATCGCGTGCTTGCCGAGCGCCTTCTCGGCGAAGGCCTGCGCACGGCTGATCGTGCCCTCGGAGGTGGTGAGGGCCGGGATCAGCTCGACGAGCTTCTGCACCGGGGCCGGGTTGAAGAAGTGGATGCCGATGACCTGGTCGGGGCGGGAGGTCGCCACGGCCAGCTTCACGAGCGGGATGGAGGAGGTGTTCGAGGCCAGGATGGCGTCGGGCCGGGTCATCACCTGGTCGAGCACCTGGAAGATCTCGGTCTTGACCTGCTCGTTCTCCACGACCGCCTCGATCACGAGGTCGCGGTCGGCGAACTCGCCCAGGTCCGTGGTGAAGCTGAGGCGAGCGAGCGTCGCGTCCCGCTCCTCCTCGCTGATCTTGCCGCGTTCGGCGGCCTTCGACAGCGAGTTGTAGAGCCGCGTACGGCCGAATTCCAGCGCCTCGCCGGTGGTCTCGGCGACCTTCACCTCAAGGCCGCTCCGGGCACACACCTCCGCGATGCCCGCGCCCATCTGGCCGCAACCCACCACTCCGACGCGCTCAATGTCGGCCATGGAGTCCGTCACCTCGTGCCTTTCGCTCTTCTCTGGCGGCGGGCCCCGTGTGATTCCGGTGCGTTCGCCTCGACCCCACGACGTTACCGCTCATTAACCGATGATCGATCGTCCGGGGCGGGCATGCTGTCCGGGTGGGTGTGACGTATCCGACAGAAGAGGGGTACAAGTGCGGCCTATCGGCAGAAGAGGGTTCGTGGCCGGCGCCACCGGAGCGGCGCTCATGGTGACGGGAGCGACAACGGGAGCGGCAGAGGTGACGACGGCCGCCGCCCCCGCGTCCCCGGACCGGGGGAACGGGCCGCACCGAAAGCGCGAGTTCCGGGGCGTGTGGGTGGCCACGGTCGCCAACCGCGACTGGCCCTCCCGGCCCGGCCTGACCGCCGAGGAGCAGCGCGCCGAACTCCTCGCCCATCTCGACAGGGCCGTCGAGCGCCACCTCAACGCGGTGGTCCTCCAGGTCCGGCCGACCGCCGACGCCCTGTGGCCCTCGCCGTACGAGCCGTGGGCCCAGTGCCTGACCGGTACGCAGGGCCGCGACCCGGGCTGGGACCCGCTGGGCACGGCCGTCGAGGAGGCCCACGCGCGCGGGCTCGAACTGCACGCCTGGTTCAACCCGTACCGAGTGGCGAATCACACGGATCCGACCCGGCTCGTCGCCGACCACCCGGCCCGGCTCCATCCGGAATGGGTACTGCCCTACGGCGGAAAGCTGTACTACAACCCGGGCCTGCCCGAGGTCCGCCGCTTCGTCCAGGACGCGATGCTGGACGCGCTGCGCCGCTACGACATCGACGCCGTGCACTGGGACGACTACTTCTATCCGTACCCGGTGGCCGGGCAGGTCTTCGCCGACGACGAGGCGTACGCGCGGTACGGGGCGGACTTCCCCGACAAGGCGTCCTGGCGGCGGAACAACACGGATCTGCTGGTCTCCGAGATGGCCGCCCGGATCAAGGACACCAGGAAGCACGTGGCCTTCGGCGTAAGCCCCTTCGGCGTGTGGCGGAACATCGCCACCGACCCCGAGGGCTCGGACACCTGCGCAGGAGTGCAGACCTACGACGACCTGTACGCCGACACGCGCAAGTGGATCCGCGAGGGCTGGATCGACCACGTCGTCCCGCAGCTGTACTGGAACATCGGCCTGCCCGCCGCCGACTACGCGAAGCTGCTGCCCTGGTGGGACGCGGTCGTCCGCGGGACCGGCGTCGGCCTGTACATCGGCGAGGCGCTCTACAAGGCGGGCGATCCCGCCCAGCCGGCGGCCTGGCAGGACCCGAAGGAGCTGTCACGCCATCTGGAGGTCGCCGCCGCCTACCGGTCGGTCGGCGGGCACTGCTTCTTCGCGGCGAAGGAAGTCGCCGAGGACCGGACCGGGGCGATGGCCACCGTGGTGGCCGATCACTACCCGACCAGAATCCGTCCGCCGAAGGAGAGTGCTCAGAAGGCCTCCGCCTCCGGGTGATGACGTACGACGGTGTCGGGGCCCGGCGACATCAGGGCCTCGTGACCGTCGTCGTCGAATTTCACGCGGTACGGGGGTGTGCCGTTCTCCCCCAGTACCTGCAGAACCTCGGCCGTACGGTCGTGGTGACCGACGGTGCGGCCGTGCACCAGCAGCTTGTCGCCCACGCTCGCCTGCATCAGGGTGACCTCCTCGTGAACGCGCCAGTCCTACTCGGAGTCTCTGTCTGCCATTGTGACCCGCGCCACCCCCATTCGTCGCGTCAGCTCTTCGCCCGCTGGGTGACCGCGATGCAGACGAGGACGCCCACGGCGGCGATCGGGGCGGCGAGAGGCAGCGACTCGCCGAGCAGGAACACCGACCAGAACAGGGTGAGGAGCGGCTGCGACAGCTGGAGCTGGCTGGCCTTGGGGATCCCGATCTCGGCCATGCCCCGGTACCAGACGTACAGGCCGAAGAAGGTGGAACCGGCGGCCACCCACACCAGGCCGATGACGCCGTGGGCGGTGAGGTGGACCGGCTCGATCGACAGCGTCACCGCCGAGGCGACCGCCATCAGCGGCAGGCAGAAGACCAGGGCCCAGCCGATGACCTGCCAGCCCGGCATGAGCGACGCGAGCCGGCCGCCCTCCGTGTAGCCGGCGGCGCACACGAGCAGTGCCCCGAAGAGGTACAGGTCGCCCGTGGACACCGCGCCGCCGCTCTGCTGGAGCGTGAAGCCGAGCACGACGACGGCTCCGGAGACGGCCGCGAACCAGAAGGTACGGGACGGGCGCCGGCCGGTCCGGATCGCGGCGAGCGTCGCCGTGGTGAGCGGCAGCAGGCCCACGACGACGGCGGCGTGCGAGGTGGTGGAGGTCTGCAGCGCCAGCGTCGTCAGGAGCGGGAAGCCGATGACGACACCGCCGGCGACGACGGCGAGGCCGGCCCAGTGACGGCGCTCCGGCAGCGGCACCCGCCCGACGAGGAGGAAGGCGCCCGCGATCAGCGCGGCGAGCGTGGAGCGGACGGCCACCAGGGACCAGGGTCCGAAACTCTCCAGACCCCACACGGTCGACGGGAAGGTCAGCGAGAAGGAGACCACGCCGAGGAGGGCGAGCAGGGTGCCGCGCGTCCCGGGGGCGGACGGGGGCTCCGATCCGGAGGTCGTCCGTCCATCGGTCGGCCGCGTGGCGGCGATCGCGTCCGTGACGTCGGCGGTCCCGGCCGGAGTGCTTCCCTCCGTGGCGGTGACCGCTATCGTCGTGGTGGCAGTAGCGCTATCCTGTGGTCTCATGCATGAGCGTAGCAGTGTCGCGGAACTGGCGGAATCCTTGAGGGCGGAGCTCAACCGCTACTCACCCGGTGGAAAGCTGCCGTCGAGTCGTGCACTCGTCGAGCGCTACCGCGTCTCCCCGGTCACCGTGACCCGGGCCCTCGCCCAGCTCGCCGCCGAAGGCCTCGTCGTCACCCGTCCCGGCGCCGGCGTCTTCCGGGCCGAGCCGCGCGCCACCCCCGTCGCCGGGGACACCTCCTGGCAGGAACTCGCGCTCAGCGCGGACACCGCCACCGAGCTCGTCCCCCGGGCCGTCGACGCCTCCGGAGTCCTCGTCACCCTCTCCGTGCCCCCGCCGGGAGTGATCGAGTTCAACGGCGGCTACCTCCACCACTCCCTCCAGCCCGAGCGGGCCCTCGCCGCCGCCCTCGCCCGCGCCGGACGCCGCCCCGGAGCATGGGGGCGACCGCCCACGGACGGTCTGCCCGAACTGCGCGAGTGGTTCGCCCGCGAGATCGGCGGCAGCGTCACCGCCGCCGAGGTGCTGATCACCGCGGGCGGCCAGTCCGCCATCACCACCGCCCTGCGCGCCCTCGCCCCGCCCGGCACCCCCGTGCTCGTCGAGTCGCCCACCTACCCGGGCATGCTCGCCGTCGCCCGCGCGGCCGGACTCCGGCCCGTCCCCGTACCGGGCGACGCCGACGGGGTCCGCCCCGAACTCCTCGAAGCCGCCTTCCGGGCCACCGGAGCCAGGGTCTTCGTCTGCCAGCCGCTCTTCCAGAACCCGACGGGCACCGCGCTCACCCCGGAACGGCGCCGGGAGGTCGTCCGCATCGCCCGCGCCGCCGGTGCCTTCGTCGTCGAGGACGACTTCGCCCGCCGTCTCGTCCACGAGGACGCGGGGCCGCTCCCCGCGACGCTCGCCGCCGAGGACCCCGACGGCGTCGTCGTCCACGTCTGCTCGCTCACCAAGCCCACCTCGCCCAGCCTCCGCGTCGGCGCGCTCGCCGCCCGCGGCCCCGTCCTGGAACGCCTGCGCGCCATCCAGGTCGTCGACAGCTTCTTCGTTCCCCGGCCCCTCCAGGAGGCCGCCCTCGAACTCGTCGGCTCCCCGGCCTGGCACCGACACCTCCGGGCCGTCTCCCAGGAGCTCAGGAGCCGCCGGGAGGCCATGACCGCGGCCGTCGCCCTCCACCTCCCGGAGTTCGCCCTGCCGCGCGTCCCCTCCGGCGGTTACCACCTCTGGCTCCGCCTCCCCGACACGCTGCCCGAGGCCTCGCTCCTCCCCACGGCCCTGCGCACCGGCGTCGCCGCCGCTCCGGGCCGCCCCTACTTCTGCGCCGAACCCCCCGCCGGGCACATCCGGCTGAGTTTCGCGGGTGTGGCGGGCCCCGCCGAGATCGCGGAAGGGGTGCGCCGCCTGCGGACGGCGGTCGACGAACTCACCGCCTGAGGGGCGGTCCGGTCCGGGCGAGGGCCCGGACCGGACCGCCCGGCGACTTCCGGCAGCGGCAAATTCACCTGACAAGAGCCCGCGCCCCTGGAACCCTGCGGCCATGAACTCCAGCACCACCCCCGCCCCCACCGGCACCACCGTCATGCACGGGGCGTACGAGATCTCAGCCGATCCCGCGCGGATCGACGCGGCCCGCGTCCACCACTGGCTCTCCTCGGACGCCTACTGGGCCCTCGGCCGACCTCGGGAGAAGCAGGACGCGGCCATCGCGGGATCGCTCAACTTCGGCGCCTACCACGGTGAGACCGGCGAGATGGCCGCGTACGCGCGCATCGTCACCGACTACGCCACCTTCGCCTGGCTCTGTGACGTCTACGTCGACCCGGGGGCCCGTGGCACCGGCCTCGGCACCGCGCTCGTCGCCGCCGTCCGCGACCACCTCGCGCCGCACGGCCTGCGCCGCATCCTGCTCGCCACCGCCGACGCGCACGGCGTGTACGAGAAGGTCGGTTTCACGCCACTGCAGAATCCGGACAACTGGATGGCTCTCGGGCAGCAGTGACCCGGCGGCCCTCCGGTCCCGGGAAATGACCCCTTGACCTGGGCGGCCGCCGGCCTCACCATCGCGGCCATGAGTCTTCGGGTGACGCTCGTCGCGGCGGCACGCAGCTCCTCCCTGCTCGCCGAACGTTTCGACGACGACCGGCCGCTCGACGAGGCCGGCTGGTACGAGGTGCAGGTCGCCGCGCCCGCACTCATCCCGCTCGGCGCGGCCGAGCTGCGCTACTGCTCCCCGACCCCGCGCAGCCGTGCCACCGGCACCGCCCTCGGCTACGCGCCCCTCGCCCAGCCCGCGCTGCGCGAGTGCGACATGGGCCGCTGGCGCGGCCTCACCCTCGCCGAGGTCGCCGCCCTCGAACCGGCCGCCGTAGACGCCTGGCTCACCGACGCCCGCACCGCCCCGCACGGCGGGGAACCGCTCCTCGCCTTCATCACCCGGATAGGGAACTGGCTCGACACCCGCCCCGCCGAGGACTGCTCCATCGTCGCCGTCGCCGAACCCTCCGTCGTCCGGGCCGCCCTCGTGTACGCCCTGAGGGCGCCGCCCTCCACGTACTGGAACGTCGACGTCCGCCCGCTCTCCACCGTCACGCTCACCGGCCGCCCCGGCCTCTGGCACCTCCATCTCGACGCCGCCCTGCGCTGAACGACGGGTCGTCTCCCCTCGCAGCGCGGGGGTACGGACACGCCGACGGTACGGAGCCCGGTCGAGCCGCGGCCAGGAGGCGGCCGGCCCCGCCACCGGCGCCGCCACCAGCCCCGCCTTTCCCGGGGCCCCGGACGCCCGGAGCCTCTTCGCCGCGCCCTGGGAGGGTCTCCCGTCGCCGCCGGCGAGCACGCGGAGGGAGAGCGGGACGCCGCGACCGGCTAGCCTGAGAGCACGATGAACCGTTTGACCACGTCATGGGGCGCCTTCACGCTGACCCGCCATCCCGAGGACCCGCGCGATCCGCTGCGGGCCTGGGACGCGTCCGACGAGTACCTCCTGGCCCACCTGGCCGAGAGCGGTACCGACCTGTCCGGCGCCGTCGCCGTCCTCGGCGACCGCTGGGGAGCGCTCGTCACCGCACTCCAGGCCGCCGGCCCCGGCGAGCTCGTCCAGATCTCCGACTCCTACCTCGGCCGGCAGGCCACGCGTGCCAACCTCGCGCGCGCCGGGGCCGCTCCGGACGCCGTCCGGCTGCTGACCACGCAGGACCCGCCGCCCGAGCGGATCGACGTCCTCCTCGTCCGCGTCCCCAAGAGCCTCGCGCTCCTGGAGGACCAGCTGCACCGGCTGGCACCCGCCGTGCACGAGGGCACCGTGATCGTCGGCGCCGGCATGGTCAAGGACATCCACACCTCCACGCTCCGCCTCTTCGAGCGGATCCTGGGGACCACCCGCACCTCGCTCGCGGTGAAGAAGGCCCGGCTGATCCACACCACGCCCGAGCCCGGCATCGCCCCGCGCCCGAACCCCTGGCCGCACCGGTACGCCCTCCCGGCGGACACCCCCGCGCCCGGCCTCCCCGGCCTGACCGTCACCAACCACGCCGGGGTCTTCTGCGCCGACCGCCTCGACATCGGCACCCGCTTCCTGCTCGCGAACCTGCCCGGTGACCTCGGCCGGGCCCGGGTCGCCGACCTCGGCTGCGGCAACGGCGTGGTGGGCCTCGCCATCGCCCTCCACGAGCCCGACGCGGAGCTGGTCTTCACCGACGAGTCGTACCAGGCGGTCGCCTCCGCCGAGGAGAACTTCCGCACCCACGTGGGCGAAGGGCGCAAGGCCGAGTTCATCGTCGGCGACGGGCTCTCGGACCTGCCCGCCGGCTCGGTCGACCTCGTCCTCAACAACCCGCCGTTCCACAGTCACCAGGCCACCACCGACCGCACGGCCCGCCGCATGTTCACGGAAGCGCGGCGCGCGCTGCGGCCGGGCGGCGAACTGTGGGTCATCGGCAACCGCCACCTCGGCTACCACGTGACCCTCCGCCGCATCTTCGGGAACAGCGAACTCGTCGCGAGCGACCCGAAGTTCGTGGTCATCCGGGCCGTCCGTCAGCCAGACCGGGACGACACCGCCTGAGGCATCAGCCCCAGGTACGGGAGCACAGGACGAGCTGGTAGCCGTCGGGGTCGGCGACGGTGACGCCGTACTCGTCCCAGTACGGGTTGTGCGCGGGTACCCGCGTACCGCCCGCCGCGAGCAGCCGCTCGACCTGCTCCTCCTCGACGGGCGCGCCGAGGTAGACGACGAACAGGTCCTCGACGGTGGGGGTGGGCTCCACCGGGTGCTCGGGGTCGCGGGTCAGCTCGAAGTGCCAGCCTCCGCCGGCCGGGCCGACCATGAGGAGGTCGTGCTCGCCGGGCTCCCGCACGGTGGTCCGCCACTGCACGGCGAGGCCGAGCCCGTCGACGTAGAACCGCTCGGCGGCGGCGAGATCCCGCGAGGGGCGGGCGACCCGTACATGGGTCCGCGCTTGGATGATCATGCCCTCCAGGTTAGGCGGGCACGGGTCGCCGGCCCTCGGGGCTCTCCCCCTCCTTCCCCGGAACCGACCCTGACGCGAGGGTCAGGGTTCCCGGTCCCGGCGACCCGGTCACCCCTCCCTCCGCAGCGCCCCACGGCCACGCACCGCCGTCCCCGCCCCCGCCGTCACGCCAGGGTGACGAGCTCCCGGTACTCCTCGCTCCACAGGTCCTCGTCCGCGTCCGGGAGCAGCAGGACCCGCTCCGGGCGCAGCGCGTCGATGGCGCCCTCGTCGTGCGTGACCATCACGATCGCGCCCGGGTAGGTGCCCACGGCTGCCAGGACCTCGTCGCGGGAGGCGGGGTCCAGATTGTTCGTGGGCTCGTCGAGGAGCAGCACGTTGGCGCCGGAGTGGACGAGCGCGGCCAGCGCCAGCCGGGTCTTCTCGCCGCCGGAGAGCACCCCGGCCGGCTTGTCGGCGTCGTCGCCCCGGAACAGGAAGGCGCCCAGCACCGCCCGTACTTCTCCGTCCGTCAGGTGCGGTGCGGCCCCCGCGAGGTTCTCCCGGACCGTACGGTCCCGGTCCAGCGTGTCGTGTTCCTGGGCGAAGTACCCGAGGCGCAGGCCGTGCCCGCGCACGACCCGTCCCGCGTCGGGCGTCTCCGCCCCGGCGAGGAGCCGCAGCAGCGTCGTCTTCCCGGCTCCGTTGAGCCCGAGGACGACCAGCCGGCTGCCCCGGTCCACCGCCAGGTCCACCCCGCCGAGGACGGGGCGTTCCCCGTACGCCTTGGTGAGCGAGACCGCACCCAGCGGCGTACGACCGCAGGGCGCGGGCTCGGGCAGCCGGATGCGCGCGACCCGCTCGGCCGTGCGTGCGGGGTCGAGCCCGGCGAGCATCCGGTCGGCCCTGCGCGCCATGCTGCGGGCCGTCGTCGCCGTCGCCACCCGGGACTTCATGCGGTCCGCCTGCGCGTGCAGCGCGGCCGCCTTCCGCTCGGCGTTGGCGCGCTCGCGCACCCGGCGCCGCTCGTCGGCGTCCCGCTGCGCGAGGTAGACCTGCCAACCGGTGTTGTGGACGTCGAGCGCGGCGCGCCGCGGATCGAGGTGGAAGACCCGGTTGACCGTGTCGGTGAGGAGCCGCACGTCGTGGCTGATCAGCACCAGGCCACCCCGGTGGGCGGTCAGGAAGCCGCGCAGCCAGCCGATCGAGTCGGCGTCCAGGTGGTTGGTCGGCTCGTCGAGGAGCAGGGTGTCCTCCGGGCCGTGACCGGCGAAGAGGATCCGGGCCAGCTCGACCCGGCGCTTCTGTCCGCCGGACAGCCGGCCGACGGGCCGGTCCATCACCTCGGCGGGCAGGCCGAGCCCGGCGGCGACCCGGGCCGCCTCCGCCTCGGCCGCGTACCCGCCGCCCGCCTCGAACGCGGCCTCCGCCCGGTCGTACGCGGCGAGGGCCCGCGCGTCGGGCGCCTCGCCGAGCCGGCGGGCCGCCTCCGCGAGCCGCCGGACGGCCAGGTCGAGACCGCGCGCGGAGAGGATCCGGTCAGTGACGGACACAGTCGGGTCGGCGGCCCGCGAGTCCTGCGCGAGATGGCCGACGGAGCCGGTACGGGTGACGGTGCCGGCGGCCGGGGCGCGCAGCCCGGCCAGGGTGTCGAGCAGGGTGGTCTTGCCGGCGCCGTTGCGGCCGACGAGGCCGATCCGGTCGCCGGGGGCGATGTGGAAGGAGACGCCGGACAGCAGGAGCCGGGCGCCGACGCGCACGTCGGCACCACGAACGGTGATCATGGGATAACGCTCCGAAACAGCAAAGGGACACACGGGTGGCGTGAGAGTGGGTCCGCAGCTAGGAGATTCGGGGCGTAGGCATACGTCGAGGCTAACGGAGCGGGCACCCCGACGCCCCTGAATTTCACCCCGCCCGGGCCCGCCTCCTTCCCGCCCCGTCCGCTCACCCGTCGGGAAAGGCCAGGTCCAGGGCGCGTACCCGGTCCGCCCCTGTCACGATGTCGAGGGCGACGATCCGGTCGTGCCGGAGCGCGAACGCCACCGCGGAGACCGGGGTGCCGGCCGTGAAGGCGACGAGCCCGACGGACCCGTCGACCAGCGCGGGCCTCGCCACGTCGGCGAGGCGGGCGAACGCGGCGGCCGCCTCCGCGACGGCCGGGGCGCCGTGGACCGGACCGCGCGCGGAGTACGCCACGACGTCCGGGGCGAGGACGGCGGCCAGCGCGCGGGCGTCACGCGCGCGTGCGGCCGCGAGGAACCGCTCCACCACGGCGCGCTGCCGTCCCGGCACACCGTCGGTCCGCGCGGTTCCGCCGCCCCGCAGCCGCTCCCGGACGCGCCGGGCGAGCCGCACCACGTCCACGGGGGAGCCGCCGGTGACCCGAGCGGTCTCGTCCGGCGGCAGCCCGAACAGGTCGTGCAGGACGTACGCGAGCCGCTCCTCGGCCCCGAGGGCCTCCAGGGTCACGAGCAGCGCGAGCCACACGGAGTCCCCTCCGGCCCGGGCTCCTCCGTCCCCAGGACCGGGCCGTCCCGCGGCCGCCCGTTCCTGGAGTCCGCGTACGCACGCCTGCCCCACGTGGGCCGCCAGCCAGGCCCGTACGGCGGCCGTGCCGTCCCGCCCGAGCTCCGCCCGAGCCGCCGCGAGCACGTCCTCGGCCTCGGCCCGCGACCCCATCATGCGCAGGGCCACGCCCCGCAGCTGCTCCTGATCGGCGTCGAAGTGCCTGGTCAGAGCGGTGAGCAATGTGTCGTCGTGCATGGGGCCTCACTCCTCGTCGGTTCCGTCACCGCCTTGACGCGAGGGCACCCCCCGATGTGACACGCGGCGGCCCCTGTGACTTAGTGCTTCAGTTGGCCCCTTCGGCCAAGTAGCTGCTCAGCTGACGGCGCCGGGCCGGAGAGCTTGGTCATCCGCGTGTTAACTGCCGTTGAGGCCCCATGCATCGAGTCCGCCGTAGATATGGGCCCTCAGGCAGTGGGGGGCGTCAAAGCCTGAGGCTTCGCCGCGGTAGACGGCGATCAGCGAATCCTTGCCCCGCCACCAGGTGTCAGCGAGGCCCTGGACTTCAGGTACCGGCTCGAATCCGTCAAGGTCCAGCTCATCGACGGCACTGCCCTTGATCTTCGTGATGGTCTTGGCCCAGTAGCTCGCGTGGTCGGCCAGCGCCAGGGCTTCCACCCATCCCTCTGCGCTGGCGTGCAGCGGTGTCCAGCGGTCAGCGTCGATCCCGAACTCTCCTCCCGGCCCGATCATGAACCCGTGAGCCATGGAGACGCGACAGCCGCCGGCCGGGAACCGCCATCCGTCCGCGGCCGAGCCTTCGGGAACATCGGCTTCCAGAACGCGCGGGCCACCCTCGTATGCGGGGGCCGGGGGCAGAGCGATGCCGCCCCAGCGCTCTTGGAAGGCCACGGCCCGGTCGATCTCGGCAGCCGGTATCCCCCGTTTGAGCCATACCTCCCGACAGAGCGTGAGGTCGCGGCGGGGAACCCGCAGCCCGTGCCCCTCGACGAAGTATCGGGCTCGGCAGCTCAGGCCTTCTGGCGCCCGAGGGGTCAGCGGCACTCGTGCGTCCCCCGTCACTGCTGCCTCCTGCCGCGGGAGGGGTGCAGCACTGCCGCGGCGATCTCCCGTACGCGGTCCTGGGTGATCCCCGTGCGCTGTTCAACGGCGAGAGGGTGGTCGGTAGGTTCGAGCTCGATGAAGGGGCGCTGGCCGATCGGGCGGGTGTGGACGTTGGTCTTGAGGTTGAGGGTCGTGGGCGAGTAGACCGGCAGGTCGGTTGTGAGCCAGCCGAAGTACGGCTTCTCGGACTCCCGGCCTGGCGTGTCCCACACGTCCGCCGCGCGGGAGAAGTTCTCGCGACTGAGAGACACCCAGGCACCCCAGGAGAACACCTCGTCGCTACCGATCACCGGTATCTCGATCAGGCCTTTGACGAAGTAGTGCTGCGCCTGGATCACGCACTGGTCTGACGAGAGCAGGCAGTCGTCGGCGTCAGCGAAGGTCGGATCCCAGACAGCTGGGGCCTCGGCCGTGTAGTTCATGGGCAGCTCAGGGTGGTGCGCGCCGCAGCACGAGCAGGCGAATCCGAGATCACTGGTCATGACGGGAGCCTAGTGATCGGCTTCGGTGCAACCGGTCGGCACCCACCTGCTGGCCCGCCTTGCTGCGCAGAGCCTAGAGCTCAGGCGGGCCAGCTCGTGATGGCCTCGCGCGCTGGTGCCCAGACGCGTTCGAACTCGGCCGACGTAATCTCGGCTGCGGAGTCGGTCTCCTGCCAGCCGTCCAGGCTGCCCTCGGCGAGGATGCCGTACTTGTTTTGGTAGACGGCCATTGCGGTTCGGTCGCCGCGGTCGCGGATGTCGAGGACCTCGCTCAAAGCCGCTGCGGTCACCGGCTTCAGAGTGGGGCCCTGGAGATCGACATGGCGGAGTGCCCAGCCCTCGGCGTCGAGCTCGAAGTAGGACCAGGTGTCGAGATCGTCGTAGTAGGAGCGTATCCATCGCGTGCCGCTGATTTCCGGGGCCCTCGTCTGTCGCGGTGGAGGGTCAGGGGAAGGTTGTCGAGGGAGCCAAAGCCGCTCTTGTGCGCGGGGAATCGGCGCACCCGCGTCGATCTGCCGAGCCAGCGAGTTTGCGTGTTCGACGAGAAGCTCTCGCAGCTCAGCGTAATGGGGCAGGGCATCGGGCCGGGTCAGCTGAAACCAGGTGGTGTGACGCCGATTCGCCCAGGCGCGTTGAACGTGCTCCGTCTTCCCGGCCTCGATGGGACGGGGAGCGAAGAGATGTTCGCCTCGAGTGACGCAGCTCCAGATGAAGATGGAGGCGTCCTGCCGTTTGCGGTCATCGAGCACCGGCTGCGTGGACCCTGCGGTGGGCGGCAAGCGGTTGATCAGCGCTTGCCATTCACCGCGGCTGAGGTTCCAGTCCTCAAGGACCGAGCGGCGGTATTGATAGTCGACGGGGTCGGTCTCGGCGGCCAGCTGGTCGGCGAGGTCATGCAGTGCCTTCTCGAAGGCTGCCGGGCCTTGTAGGGCGCGTGACCAGCGGTGCGCGTCGTTGGCCGGGGTGAACTGCATCCGTCCGGGCGAGATCCCGAGGAACTCGGCTGCTTCGTTCATGGAGCCTCCGGAGACCCAGTGAACGAGGCGGACGGCAGCAGTCCGCCGCAGGATCTTGGGGGTGATGCCTTCCAGGTGACTGAAGTGCTCCTCGAACCAGCGGGGCTCGAGAAAGGCCGGGATGTGTTCGGGCCCGTAGTCGCTGCGGAACATGCCAGTCAGTCCGTGGGAGCCACTCGCGCGCCGGAACGTGCGCGTCAGCGGTTCTGCCCCCGCGTGGCGCACCCGTGCCGAGCAGGAACTTTCCATGCGGTTGAACAGACGCCCCCAGGCGTCTCTGGGCATGCGGTTCCTGCGGGAGGACTCGACGAGCAATTCTGCCAGCGTGTTCCGCAGGTCTTGCGCCTTCAGGAGCGTGTGGGACGCGCTGAGGAGTGCTGCGCAGAGGGCGGCGTCACGTGGCGGCGTGTGGAGCACACGCTTGCGCTCGCCAGCGGTGTTCCCCACGACCTGGGCGTCCTGGACGTACGTATTCATCAGCGCAACGACGTCTTCGTCGACAAGTGACCGGGTTTGTGGCCACGAAGAGGTCACCAGTGCGGCGATGAGTCGCAGATCGGTGAAGTACTGCGAGGCATCCTCGGGGGGACGATCTGAGGTGAGCAGACCGAGGATGTGTGCTTGAAGACTGAGGAGCCGTCCCGTGGGTTGGAGCGCTGCCCTGCTGGGCGTCCTGTCCAGCCTGGTGCCACATGCCGGCGTTTTGCGTTTGGCGGGAGATGGCTGGGCGGGTTGTCGGCGGCACTGGGCCGGATGCAGGGCGAGGTCGTTCGCTCGGTGAATCAGGGCGTCGGTTCCGCTTTCGGCGCCGCCGCATCGTCGGCAGTGGTGCTCGAGATAGCGCTTGTGATCCAGGCAGGCGAAGACGACCGGGAGATGCCATGCCTTTTGCCACGCACCTCCGAGTTGCTTCTGGATGGGCGAGGCGTCCCCGGCCAGGCACTTCGGGCAGTGTCGAGGGCTGATGAAAAGCCACGGATCCCGCCCGGCCCGGGTGGATGGTCCGCCGGAGACGCCGACCGGCGGGTAGCGCTCCTTCCAGCCGGCCAAGGTGAGTTCCATGACCTCGGCCAGGCTGAGCCTTGTCGCGCGGGCGAAGGCGACGGCGTCGCTGGGATCGAGTTCCAGTAGAAGTCTGTGGCGGATGTGGCCGCCAGCGGGCTCGGAACGGCCGTCTGCCATGCGAGCAATATGCAGTGGGGGAACGCTGAGCCGGTGTGAGAGACGCAGGATGAACCCCGGAAGCGACTCGCCGGTGAGCGGAACCAGGCTTCGAGGAAGCGGATGCACGGCTCGTCTCCCTTCACGTGCCCGTTGTCGCGGCAGGGCCGCGGTCGTCGAACACCGTGTTCCTGGGGCGCTTGCGCTTGCTGGTGCCGGACGACCTCCTGCCGCTACTGCCTGGGACGTTGGGGATCTCGCCTGCACTGGGGTCACGGCCCGGTGCATCGTCGACCGTGATGTCGATGCCGTCCAGCAGAGCTTCTGTGAGGCATTCCGCGCCCGAGTCGATGGCTTCTTGGCAGCCGTCCTCGGCCAGTCGCTCCAGCAGGCCGACCACTCCGTTTGTGCGCTCGAGGAGGTACTCGGGCATGTGGCCGTCCGTGAGCATTCCAGAGGGCGCATTTAGCAGTCTCAACTGGGCTTCGACGCCGGTCAGATGGCTGATCCAAGCCGTCATCTGAGCCGGAGTGTCGTAGCGGAATCGGTCCAGTTCGACCAGATCGAAGCGTCGTTCCGTCTGGGTCGACTCCAGACCGTGGGCTCTGGCATGTCGTGACGCAGGGAAGATCACCTGCCGGGAGCGGGCATCGTGGCGCCCCTCTCTCAGCAGGCCCGAGCCGGGAATATCGACACCCACCAGGACGAGGGTGACGTGCATGCTCATGAAGGCCCGGATCAAATCGAGGGTGTCCTGATCATCGGCCCTGTGCAGGCGAAGCCTCGTAATATCGTCCAGAATCAAGGCTTTTGTGCCGTGATCGTGCAGAGAGTTGGCGACCTGGCGAATGAGGTCGGGTAGATCCATCCGCGGGTTGAGCGGCGCGCCGTAGAAGTTCAGGATGGCCTTGCAGGTGCTTTTCGGCTTCGCGGTCACTGGCGTCTGGACGTATGCGACAGGGATGTGCAGATCGCGGGCCCCGGCAACCGCCTCGGGATTGAGGTGTCGGTGCAGCTCAAGCCACGAGTCCTCGAACGTCGCAGCGATCTCGCAAATCGTCTCCGTCTTGCCCTGGTAGCCGCCACCGGTCACCATCACGCCGGCCCTCGTACTGGGTTTCCGCTTGAGCGCGTTGGTCATGATGCGTCCGTGCAGCAGCTTGGTGACGGCCTTGGTCATCGGAGTCTGCAGCAGCGGGAGGGTGGCGTGAGTGGCCGCGCGGTGCAGATCATGCAGAGACCTTCTCCGTGCGCTCAAGCGCCGCCACTCGGCAAGGCTCAGCCGGGGCGCGGGCACGAAGCTGTTGCGGGTCGTTCGCCAGTGCTCCCATCCACTCACGGTGTCCCGCATAGGCGGAGAGCCGGGCAAGAGGAATGGGACCGGCCCGCCGTCTCCCGGGGCGCTCATGCGGGCTCCGGACTCAGCTCGGGGGCCTGGCCATCGTCCTCATCCTCGTCGGGCAGCAGGAACAGATTTCGGGCCCGCAGCGAGTCCCCCAGCAGCGGCGGAGGCGCCGGTGGCCGGGAGACAGCGGCTTCGCGGCGACGCTGGCGATCCTCCGTGACGGCCCGGCGGGTTCGCTGAGTGAGCTCAGCGAGCCGGTCGGGTGGAGGAAGCGTATTCAGCGGAGTGGACGGCCGGTCGGCGGCGGCAGCATGTGCCCGCTCCATCTCCCGGGCCCGCTCGGTCTTCTGCTGGGCTGTCATCTGGGTCGGCCAGTCCGCAACCGGTGTCCGTGCAGCCAGCAGCTTGAGCAGGACCGGCAGTAGTTCCCTGTCATCCTGCGGCTTGAGTCCAGCGCGGGCCGCCTCGCGGAGGAGTTCGCGTACGCGTGTGTCAGCGAAGGCCGTGACGTCGTCCCCGGGCGGCAGTCCGTTCCAATCCAGAGCGTGCCAGCACCCGGACCGTTCGGGATCTTCGAAGTAGACCCGTCGGCAGTCCCGTGGATCGCGATTGACCGCCCACTTGCCTGCGTGACGTCCGCCGCGGCCGGAGCGTCGGCCGCGGAAGGCGTCCAGCACGGGGTCGGTGCCGCCGTACCAAAGTCCGCCGATCTTCACCCCGCGCCGTCGGTCGATCTTCACGAAGTGGGCGGGCAGCAACTCGTAGTACAGATCCGGCTCGGGAATCTCCAGGCTGATCCCGTCGCGGGCTGCCGCGGCGGCGAACAGCGTGTTCGGGCTGTGCCGCCCGCCGGGGTCCCAGGCCGGCGCGTACTGGTCCAGCCTGCGGTTTTGCCAGACCGCGACGATCCAGGTCGCCAGTAGATGCTCCATCTCCGCGAGCGTCCAGACCGCGTCGCCTTCCGGGTCGGCGCCGCGGTCGGCGACATCGACGCCCCGGTAGCCGAGCAACATCTCCAGCAGCAGTGACTGGATTCCTGCAAATGCGCGTTCGCAGGCAGCCTTGTCGGTCGGCCGCATGGCACGGGCCGGCAGCAGATCGATTCCCAATCGGCGGGCGACGGAGACGATGTGATGGTTCTTGTAGACGCTGCCGTGGTCACTGTTCACCGTCTCCGGGGCGAAGAACGGCAGCCCGGCCACCTCGAGCCCGGCGAACTGGGCGACCAGCGCGGCCGGGACGCCAGGGTATGGCCACTCCATCTCCTGGCCCCAGTCGGGGCGCATTGGTAGCGGCCGCAGAACATCCCGGAGCAGCATCGCCACCTCCACCGACGACTCCGACACCGGCGTGAGGCGGAAAGCGACCAGGGAATGCGAGTAGGCGTCGAGCGCGAGGGTGAGGTGGGCGGTGATTGGGATGCCGAAGATGTCGGCGAGGACCTTCACCGGCAGCGGCGTGGTGTCCAGCGCGACCACCTGGCCTGGTCGGGTGACCACGACCTTCGCCTTCCCCGTCTCCACCGCGGCAGCGGAGCGGACATAGCGCTGACGGGTGCCGCCGCTCCCGAACCACTCCTTCCACACGTTCGCCAGCGTCGTGTAGTGCGGGACGTGCACCTCGGCGTCGAACTTCTCGGCCACGTACTGGTGGATCATCCGTTCTTTGGTCCTCATGCTCACCTTTGAGCGGTGCAGGCACTCAGCGTGAACGGCCCGGATTGCCTCGGCGACCTCCTCGGTGACCGCCCGCCGCCCTCGCAGGGGCGGCGTCCACCGCCCGTCCGCCAGTCCCATCAGCCCGTGCTCGGCGTACTGGGCGGCCATCCGCTTCAGTGTGCGTTCACTGAACCATTCCAGCCCCAGGTGCTTGGCCTCCTGGCGGTCCAGTTGCTTCAGCTCGGCCGCCTTGGCCTGGCGTCGCTCGGTCAGCGTGGTGTGCGCCGGGTCGTACTCGGGTCTGGGCTCTCCCGGCTGTGCCCAATGCCGACTGCCGCTGCGGTAGCCGGTCTGGACCTCCAACAGATGCGCCATCCTGATCCGTGCCCTGGTCAGATCGTGTTCCTGGAGATCTTCGGCCCCCGACCGCTGGCGCCCCTCAAGCATCACGGCCTCCCCGCCGGGTAGATCCACGCAGCGTCACCCAACGGCTGGGCGAGATCCACCGCGAGGCGCCGGTGCCATAGGAGATGGACGGCATGCGCGCGAGCGACCGCAGGCAGCGACGTGGCGTCCGTCAGCTCTCCCAACTGCCGTGGACGTTCGGAGGCCAACTCCAGCAGTTCACCGTGCAGCCCGAGGCGGTCGGCCATCGGCCGACGCCGGGCAGACAGCGCGTCCAGTCCAGTGGCCACGTGGCGGCGCCAGCCGGTCACCACCAGGTAGCGCCATCCGGCCGCGGCTGCCGCCCGCTCGGCCGCGGCGAACTTCACCAGGTCCTTGTCCTTGATCAGATGGCCGGGCCGGACGTCGATCAGCATCGCAGTCCCGGGCAGCAGCACCAGGAAATCCGGGGTGTGGTCCTCGGTGCCGTCGGCGGTGGTGAACCGCAACCTGAACGGCTGGGCCAGCACCTCCTCGACGCCACCCACGAAGTCCAACGCCAGCAGCAGACGGCGCTCTGCCAGGCTCTCGAAGCCATGCATCCGGCCCGTGGCCAGCATGTACTGCAATCCGGGACGGTGCCGCTGTCCCGCCTGCCAGGTGAAGGCGCGTACTGGGGCCGACACGAACGCCGGAAAGCCGGCCAGGTCCCGGACGGGGCAGATGACCTCAGCCCGAGCCGCCTTCCACCCGGTGATCCACCGACGCGTCCACCCCGGCCCCGTCTCCAGCCCTGCGGCTGCGGCCGGGTCGACGGCGTACGGAACGACGAGGCCATCGAGGGTGCAGTTGTGTGACCACACGGGTCCCGGCTCAAGAGCCGGTGTACGGGCCGATACCTCCATGCCACCAGGACAGCCCGCCCGAGAGGCCGCCCATACCACTTCCCGTGAAAACCCCGCAGGTGAGAGCGGCGACCGCTACCCTGCGGGCCACCCCAGACGCTCACGGGCCAACTCGACCGCTCATGGGCCAACTGAACGACTCAGTCACACCACCCCCGGTCTCCACGCGAGCGATCGTTGCATAAAACTGCGGACGCACGTATAGTCATGCCATCTATGAGGAGGGTTTCGATGAAGGTACGAGCAGCGGTCGCGGGCGCGAGCGGATATGCGGGTGGAGAACTCCTGCGCCTCCTTCTCGCCCACCCCCACGTCGAGATCGGCACCCTGACGGGCCACTCCAACGCGGGCCAGAAGCTCGGCGCCCTCCAGCCCCACCTGCTCCCGCTCGCCGACCGCGTCCTCGCGCCGACCGCGCCCGAGGAGCTCGCCGGGCACGATGTCGTCTTCCTGGCGCTGCCGCACGGACAGTCGGCCGCCGTCGCCGAGCAGCTCGGCCCCGACGTCCTCGTCGTCGACATGGGCGCCGACTTTCGGCTGGAGAACCCCGCCGACTGGGAGACGTACTACGGCTCCCCGCACGCCGGGACCTGGCCCTACGGCCTCCCCGAACTGCCCGGTGCCCGCGCCGCCCTCGACGGGGCCAAGCGCATCGCGGTGCCCGGCTGCTACCCCACCGCCGTCTCCCTCGCGCTCTTCCCGGCGTACGCGAACGGGCTCGCCGAGCCCGAAGCCGTGATCGTCGCCGCCTCCGGGACCTCCGGCGCGGGCAAGGCCGCCAAGCCCCACCTCCTCGGCAGCGAGGTCATGGGCAGCATGTCGCCGTACGGCGTCGGCGGCGGCCACCGCCACACCCCCGAGATGATCCAGAACCTCAGCGGACCGGCGGGGGAGCGGGTCACCGTCTCCTTCACGCCCACCCTGGCCCCGATGCCCCGCGGCATCCTCGCCACCTGCACGGCCACCGCGAAGCCGGGCGTCACCGCCGGATCCGTACGGGACGCGTACGAGAAGGCCTTCGCCGACGAGCCCTTCGTCCACCTCCTCCCCGAGGGGCAGTGGCCGGCGACGGCGTCCGTCTACGGTTCCAACGCCGTTCAGGTACAGGTCACGTACGACGCGGCCGCGAACCGGATCATCGCCATCAGCGCCATCGACAACCTCACCAAGGGCACCGCCGGCGGTGCGGTGCAGAGCATGAACATCGCCCTGGGCCTCCCCGAGGACACCGGACTTTCCACGATTGGAGTTGCGCCGTGAGCGTGACCGCAGCGAAGGGATTCACGGCAGCGGGCATCGCCGCCGGAATCAAGCAGAACGGCAACCCGGACGTGGCCCTCGTGGTCAACACCGGGCCCCGCCGCGCCGCCGCGGGAGTCTTCACCTCCAACCGCGTCAAGGCCGCGCCGGTCCTCTGGTCCCAGCAGGTCCTCGCCGACGGCGAACTGACCGCCGTCGTCCTCAACTCAGGCGGCGCCAACGCCTGCACCGGCCCCCAGGGCTTCCAGGACACCCACGCCACCGCGGAGAAGGTCGCCGAGGTCCTGAGCGCCAAGGGCCCGGAAGTCGGCGCCGGCGACGTCGCCGTCGCCTCCACCGGCCTCATCGGCCTCCTGCTCCCCATGGACAAGCTCCTTCCCGGCGTCGAGAAGGCCGCGGACGAACTCTCCGAGCACGGTGGCGAGAAGGCCGCCATCGCCATCAAGACCACCGACACCGTCCACAAGACCTCCGTGGTGACGAGGGCAGGCTGGACGGTCGGCGGCATGGCGAAGGGCGCCGGCATGCTCGCCCCCGGCCTCGCCACCATGCTCGTCGTCCTCACCACCGACGCCGACGTCGACGCCAAGGGCCTGGACAGCGCCCTCCGGGGCGCCACCCGCGTCACCTTCGACCGGGTCGACTCCGACGGCTGCATGTCCACCAACGACACCGTGCTCCTCCTCGCCTCCGGCGCCTCCGGCGTCACCCCCGCGCAGGACGAGTTCACGGAGGCCGTACGGGCCGTCTGCGACGACCTCGCCCGCCAGCTCATCGGCGACGCCGAGGGCGCCAGCAAGGACATCCGCATCGAGGTGATCAACGCCGCGACCGAGGACGACGCCGTCGAGGTGGGCCGGTCCATCGCCCGGAACAACCTCCTCAAGTGCGCCATCCACGGCGAGGACCCCAACTGGGGCCGGGTGCTCTCCGCCATCGGCACCACGCGGGCCGCCTTCGACCCGGACCGGCTCAACGTCGCCATCAACGGCGTGTGGGTCTGCAAGAACGGCTCCGTCGGCGAGGACCGCGAGCTCGTCGACATGCGCTACCGGGAGGTCACCATCACCGCCGACCTGGCCGCCGGCTCCGAGTCCGCCGTCATCTGGGCGAACGACCTCACCGCCGACTACGTCCACGAGAACAGCGCGTACTCGTCGTGAACAAGCCCGACAACCCCAACGCCCCCGCGCGGAAGCACACCGCCCTCCCGAAGGCCCAGATCCTCATCGAGGCCCTGCCCTGGCTCACCCGCCACCACGGCAAGACCGTCGTCATCAAGTTCGGCGGAAACGCCATGATCGACGAGGACCTGAAGGCCGCCTTCGCCCAGGACGTCGTCTTCCTGCGCCACGCCGGCCTCAAGCCGGTCGTGGTGCACGGCGGCGGCCCCCAGATCAGCGCCGCGCTCGACAGGCACGGCATCGTCAGCGAGTTCAAGGCCGGCCTGCGCGTCACCACCGAGGACGCCATGGACGTCGTACGGATGGTCCTCGCCGGGCAGGTCCAGCGCGAGCTCGTCGGGCTGCTCAACCAGCACGGCCCGTTCGCCATCGGCATGACGGGCGAGGACGCGCACACCATCACGGCCACCAAGCACCAGCCGGTCATCGACGGCGAGCAGGTCGACATCGGCCGGGTCGGCGAGATCACCGCCATCGACACCGGCGCCATCGAGGCGCTCCTGGAGGACGGCCGGATCCCGGTCATCTCCTCCATCGCCCGCTCCCAGGACGACGGACATGTCTACAACGTCAATGCTGATACGGCGGCTGCGGCACTCGCTGCGGCGCTGGGTGCCGAGACCCTGATGGTCCTGACCGACGTCGAGGGCCTCTACGAGGACTGGCCGAACAGCGACGAGGTCATCAGCAGGCTCACCGCGAGCCAGCTGGAGAAACTGCTGCCCGAGCTCTCCAGCGGCATGGTCCCCAAGATGGAGGGCTGCCTGCACGCCGTACGGAACGGGGTCACCACGGCCCGCGTGATCGACGGCCGGGTCCAGCACTCGATCCTGCTGGAGATCTTCACCGACGAGGGCATCGGCACGATGGTCGTACCGGACGGACAGGGGGACGGATGAGCGGCACCGGCAACGAGCAGCTGACCCAGCGGTGGCAGGGCTCGCTCATGAACAACTACGGCACCCCCCGGCTGCCCCTCGTCCGCGGTGAGGGCGCCAAGGTCTGGGACGCCGACGGCAAGGAGTACCTCGACTTCGTCGGCGGCATCGCCGTCAACGCCCTCGGCCACGGCCACCCGGCGATCGTCGAGGCCGTGACCCGGCAGGTCCAGAGCCTCGGCCACGTCTCCAATCTCTTCGTCGCCGAGCCGCCCGTCACCCTCGCCGAGCGGCTGCTCGGCCTCTTCGGCCGGCCCGGCAAGGTCTTCTTCTGCAACTCCGGCGCCGAGGCCAACGAGGCCGCGTTCAAGATCGGCCGGCTCACCGGCCGGACGCACATGGTCGCCACCGAGGGCGGCTTCCACGGCCGGACCATGGGTTCCCTCGCGCTCACCGGCCAGCCCGGCAAGCAGACCCCCTTCCTGCCGCTGCCCGGTGACGTCACCCACGTCCCGTACGGCGACGTCGAGGCACTGCGCGCCGCGGTCACCGAGGACACGGCCCTCGTGATCATCGAGCCGATCCAGGGCGAGAACGGCGTCGTCGTCCCGCCCCCCGGCTACCTCAAGGCCGCCCGCGAGATCACCCGCGCCACCGGCACCCTCCTCGTCCTCGACGAGGTCCAGACCGGCATCGGCCGCTGCGGCCACTGGTTCGAGTACCAGGCCCACGACGGCGTCGAGCCGGATGTCGTGACCCTCGCCAAGGGGCTCGGCGGCGGCCTCCCGCTCGGCGCGACCGTCGCCTTCGGCCCGGCCGCGGACCTCTTCGGCCCCGGCCACCACGGCACCACCTTCGGCGGCAACCCGATCGCCTGCGCCGCCGGACTCGCCGTCCTGGACACCCTCGGGGCCGACGCGGCCCTGGACCACGTCAAGGCGGTCGGGGAGCGGCTGCGCTCGGGAATCGAGGGTCTGGGCCACCCGCTGGTCTCCCACGTCCGTGGAGCGGGCCTCCTGCTGGGTATCGTGCTCACGGAGTCCCTCGCACCCCAGGTGCAGCAGGCGGCTCAGGACGCCGGTCTCCTGGTGAACGCGCCCGCCCCCGATGTCGTACGGATCATGCCTCCGCTGGTCCTCACCGACGCCGAGGCGGACGCCTTCCTCCGGGCCCTCCCCGGAGTCCTCGACGTGGCGAACGGGCAAGGACGAACCGGAGAATGAGACGACGATGACCGACGCGCAGGAGAACGAGCACGGCGGGCCGTCCGTTCCGCAGACCCGCACCGCACGCCACCGCAGGATCGTCGACATCCTCAACCGCCAGCCGGTGCGCTCGCAGAGCCAGCTCGCCAAGCTCCTCGCGGACGACGGGCTGAGCGTCACCCAGGCGACGCTCTCCCGCGACCTCGACGAGCTGGGCGCGGTGAAGATCCGCAACACCGGTGGCGAGCTGATCTACGCGGTGCCCAGCGAGGGCGGCTTCCGCACCCCGCAGGCACCGCTCGGCGAGTCCGCCAAGGAGGAGCGCATGCGGCGCCTCTCCGGCGAACTGCTGATCTCCGCCGAGGCCTCCGCCAACCTGGTGGTCCTGCGGACCCCGCCGGGCGCGGCCCAGTTCCTCGCGTCGGCCATCGACCAGGCCGAACTCCACGCGATCCTCGGCACGATCGCGGGCGACGACACCCTCCTGCTGATCAGCCGGGACCCGACGGGCGGCCAGGGACTCGCCGACCACCTGCTGCGCCTGGCGCAGAAGGGCTGACCTGACGTAGTACCCGTGTCAGCACCGGTTGATCGCCGTCGGACCGCTCAGCGTGCCGACGGCGAAGTGCTGTCGGCACGCGGGATCCGCCCAGACGAGCCCCGCGCGCAGGACGTCGCCCGACACGGCCACCCAACCGACCGTCGCCCCGCCCCCGTCGACGCGCAGGAAGACACGGCTGTTCTGCGGACCGCCGGGGCGCCACCGTCTCACATCCCGGGTGTCCGAGTGCGATCGCGCCCGCGGGCGAGGCGGAGCACCCGGAGCACCCACGCGCCCGGCTTCGGGGCCGTCGCGCGGACCGGCGCTCCGGCCCCCGCGCGGACCGCCGTGCCGACCGTCGCTCCGGCCCCCGCGCGGACTGCCGCGCCGGCCGTCGTGCCGACCGGGGCATCGACCCGGCCGGTGGCTGGCGCGCCGACCGTCACCCCGGTCGGTACCTCGGCCGGGGTAGCGGGCGGAAGGTGGTCGGGCCAGGGGGCCAGCGCCTTCGTGGCCTCCCGTACGACCCGCGGCGAACCGTCGTCGAGCAGCGGTACGAGCCGCTGGGGCCGGACGGCGTCGAGCAGCCGCAGCCCCACCACGGCGCCGGCCCGCACCCGGGGCCGCTCGTGTGCGATGAGCGACCAGAGCGTCGGCACGTCCGTGGCCCGGTCGCCGCACTCGGCGAGACCCACCGGAGCGAAGTCGGGCGTCCGGTCCCCGGCGGCGCAGGCGGCCCGGTAGAGCGGCAGCGGATCCGTACCCACCTGCCGCAGGGCCCAGCGGGCGCAGGCCCGTACGAGCACGGAGCGGTCGTACAGGAACGGCTCGGCCTCGGCGGCCCGCCCGCTCCGGCGCAGCGCCGTGACGCCCGCCGCCCGCACGCGGCCGGTCCGGGAGCCCAGCAAGGGGGCGAGCACGGTCTCGTCGACGGTGTCGCCCGCCGCGGCGATCGCCGCGCTCGCGCACAGGTCCTGGACGACCACGTCCGGGTCGCCGGCGGCGATCGTGGCGAGCCGCGCGGGGGAGAGGAGACCGCGCTCCACGGCGACCCGGTGCGCGAGCCGCCGGACGGCCCGGTCCTCGGCGGTGAGCAGCGAGGTCAGATGCGCCGCGGGACCCTCGCTGAGCCGCGCGGTCAGCAGTTCGCGTGCGGACTCCCCACGCAGCCGCCGGGCCTCCCGGAGGACCACGGAGGCCACGGTGGCGAGCGCCTCGGGCGCGAGACCCGGCAGCTCCGCGCGCAGCAGGGCCCGGGCCCGGTCCCGTACGGGCTCGGCCCAGTCGGCGCACCGGATCACGACCAGGGGGAGGAGTGCGGGGAGGTGGGTGACGTACGGGAGGGCGGCCTCCCTGGTCCGGCCGTCGGGGTCGCACAGGGCGAGTGCCAGCTCGACGGCGGTGGGCGGGCGGCTCGGCGTGGGGGAGAGCCACGTGCCCCGGGGCGGGACACGGCCGCCCCACCGGACCAGGCCACGGACGTGCCCGTCCAGTTCGGCCCACGCGCCCGCGTCGGCCCCCTCCATGGCCTGGGCCAGCCGGTCCGTGACGTCCAGGTGCGCGTTGCTCGACATGGCGGGAGCCTAGGACCCGGGACGGTGGGACGGCCCCTGATTATCGGGATCACCGGGATCACCGGGATCACCGGGATCACCGGGATCACCGGGATCACCGGGATCACCGGGATCACCGGGATCACCGGGATCACCGGGTTCACCGGACCGACGCCGACCGACCGGCCAGACATCGCGTTGACAAAACATACGGTGCACCGCATAGTTATGCCTCATAGAGGGTGCGCGATCGCCGCCCGGTATGACCTGGCGTGACCCGCACACGTACACCCACCCTCCTGAGGAGTAGCAGCTGTGAGCAGCAACAACGGTGACGTCCGGCTCTGGGGCGGCCGGTTCGCCGACGGCCCCGCCGAGGCCCTCGCGAAGCTGTCCGCGTCGGTCCACTTCGACTGGCGTCTCGCGCCGTACGACATCGCCGGCTCCCGCGCCCACGCGCGCGTGCTGCACAAGGCGGGCCTGCTCACCGAGGACGAGCTGACGCGCATGCTCGCGGGCCTCGACCTGCTGGAGGCGGACGTCGCCGACGGCTCCTTCGTCGGCACCGTCGCCGACGAGGACGTCCACACCGCCCTGGAGCGCGGCCTCCTGGAGCGCCTCGGCGCCGACCTCGGCGGCAAGCTGCGCGCCGGCCGGTCCCGGAACGACCAGGTCGCCACCCTCTTCCGGATGTACCTCCGGGACCACGCCCGCGTCATCGGCGGTCTCATCGCCGACCTCCAGGACGCCCTGGTCGGCCTCGCCGAGGCGCACGCGGACGTCGCCATGCCCGGCCGTACGCACCTCCAGCACGCCCAGCCGGTGCTCTTCGCCCACCACGTGCTGGCCCACGCCCAGTCCCTGTCCCGGGACGGCGAGCGGCTGCGCCAGTGGGACACCCGGACGGCCGTCTCCCCGTACGGCTCCGGCGCCCTCGCGGGCTCCTCGCTCGGGCTCGACCCGGAGGCGGTCGCCAAGGACCTCGGCTTCGAGCGCGGCTCGGTCGGCAACTCGATCGACGGCACGGCCTCCCGTGACTTCGTGGCGGAGTTCGCCTTCATCACGGCGATGATCGGGGTGAACCTCTCCCGGATCGCGGAGGAGATCATCATCTGGAACACGAAGGAGTTCTCCTTCGTGACCCTGCACGACGCCTTCTCCACGGGCTCGTCGATCATGCCGCAGAAGAAGAACCCGGACATCGCCGAGCTGGCGCGGGGCAAGTCGGGCCGTCTCATCGGCAACCTGACGGGCCTGCTCGCCACCCTCAAGGCCCTCCCGCTCGCGTACAACCGCGACCTCCAGGAGGACAAGGAGCCGGTCTTCGACTCCTGTGACCAGCTGGAGGTCCTGCTGCCCGCCTTCACCGGCATGATGGCCACGCTCACGGTCCACCGCGAGCGCATGGAGGAGCTGGCCCCGGCGGGCTTCTCGCTCGCGACGGACATCGCGGAGTGGCTGGTCAAGCAGGGCGTGCCGTTCCGGGTGGCGCACGAGGTCGCCGGCGAGTGCGTGAAGGTCGCCGAGTCCGAGGGCAAGGAGCTGGACGAGCTCACGGACGAGCAGTTCGCCAAGATCTCCGAGCACCTCACCCCCGAGGTCCGCACGGTCCTCAACGTCCCCGGCGCCCTCGCCTCCCGCGACGGCCGAGGCGGCACGGCCCCCTCGGCGGTCGCCACCCAGCTCGTCGAGGTCAAGGCAGACCTGGTGATCCAGCACGCCTGGGCCACCGCCAAGCAGTAGAGCTCAGCACGTCACAGCGCCGCCGCCCACTCCGCGAGCGCGTCGAAGTCCGGCCGGAGCAGTCCGAGCCGGGGGTCGACGTGCAGCAACAGGGCGGCGGCGCGGTGGTTCTGCTCCACGTACTCGTGGTCGTACGACGTGATGTCGTCGTCGACCCAGGCGAACGGCCGCCCCCGCGCGTACTCCAGGATGTACTGCGTCTTCCAGAAGGTCCCGCGAGGGGCCTTTCCGTGCATCCGGGGCCAGTCGATGTACGGCAGCTCGGGCAGCCCGAGGTGCGGCGCGATCCAGTCGTTCGCCTCACCCTTCCAGGTCGTCGCCCACACCAGCTCGTACGCCTCGGCGAGCGCGAGCAGCTCACCCCCGTGCGCCGGGTTCAGCCACACCCGCAGCGGCTTCGTCTCGAACCAGCCGCCCGGCCGCATGCGGTGCGTCGTATACCCCTGCGGGCGCCGCTCGCGCTGCGCCGCGTACGGATTCAGCGGCCCGTCGACATCGATCAGCAGCAGTGGCTTCGTCATGTTCACAGCATTCCGTCCCCGACTCGGTGAGGCGTTGAAATATCGAATGAGACAATGATGTCTCATTCGGTGTATGGTCGTCTCATGTCAGTCGATCGCACCCAGGTGCTCCACAGCGCCGCCGGCCTGCTCTCCCGCAAGGCGACCGCCACCATGGACGAGGTCGCGCGGGCCGCCGGGATCGGTCGGGCCACGTTGCACCGGCACTTCGCCGGGCGCGACGCCCTGGTCAGGGCTCTGGAGGAGCTCGGGATCCAGGAGCTGGAGGAGGCCCTCGACCGGGCCCGTCTCGACGAGGGGCCCGCCGACGAGGCCGTACGCCGGCTCGTCGCCGGGACGGAGCCGATGGCTCCGCTGCTGTCGTTCCTCGTGACCGAGAACCAGCTCTTCGAGGGCGACCAGCAGAACGAAGGCTGGGCCCGCCTCGACGCCCGGGTCTCCGACCTCTTCCGGCGCGGCCAGGAGCAGGGCGCCTTCCGGATCGACCTGACCCCCGCCTGGCTCACCGAGGCCCTCTACGGGCTCATCGGTTCGGCCGCCTGGGCCGTGCAGGACGGCCGGGTCGCCGCCAAGGACTTCCAGTACATGATCGTCGAGCTGTTGCTCGGCGGAGCGCGCAGGAGCGTGGAGAAGTGAGCACCAGCACCGTCAAGCACCCGGACCATATCGAGGGCGTCCGCCGCCCCGGTCGGTGGCTCGCCCTTTCCGTTCTCGTCCTGGCCGTCCTCCTCGTGGCGGTGGACGCGACGGTCCTCGGCCTCGCCACCCCCTTCCTCTCCGAGGACCTCAAGCCGTCCGGCTCCCAGCTGCTCTGGATCGGCGACGTCTACTCGTTCGTCATCGCCGGACTCCTGGTCTCCATGGGCAGCCTCGGCGACCGCATCGGCCGCAAGAAGCTGCTGCTCATCGGCGCCACGGCCTTCGGCGCGGTCTCCGTCCTGAACGCCTACGCGACCAGCCCCGAGATGATGATCGTGGCCCGCGCGCTGCTCGGCGTCGCCGGCGCCACCCTGATGCCGTCCACCCTGGCGCTCATCCGGAACCTCTTCCACGACCCGCGCGAGCGCAGCCTCGCCATCGGCATCTGGGGCGCCATGGCCTCGGCCGGTGCCGCCGTCGGACCGGTCGTCGGCGGATTCCTCCTGGAGCACTTCTGGTGGGGCTCGGTCTTCCTCATCAACCTGCCCGTCATGGCGGTCCTCGTCCTCGTCGGCATCAAGATGATCCCCGAGTCGAAGAACCCGAACCCGGGCCCCTGGGACCTCGCCAGCGTCGGCCTCTCCCTCGTCGGCGTGATCGCCGTCGTGTACGCGATCAAGGAGCTCGCCTCCCACGGCCTCTCCCTCGACGCGGGCCTCGCCGCCCTCGCCGGCGCCACCGCCCTGACCTGGTTCGTCCGCAGGCAGCTCACCCTGCCCGCGCCGCTCCTGGACATGCGCCTCTTCCGCAACCGCGGATTCTCCGGCGCCGTCCTCGCCGACCTGCTGACCATCCTGGGCCTCTCCGGCCTGGTGTTCTTCCTGTCCCAGTTCTTCCAGCTGGTCCAGGGCCGCCAGCCCCTGGAGGCCGGTCTCGCCGAGCTCCCCGCCGCCATCGGCGCCGTCACGGCCGGTCTCGTCGCCGGTGTCGTCGCCCGGCGGTTCTCCGTGCGGTCCGTCGTGGCGGGCGGTCTCGCGGCCGTCGGCCTCTCCCTCGCCGTCCTGACGACGATCGACGGAGACACCGGCTATCCGCTGCTCGGCGCGAGCCTGCTCGTCGTCGGTGTGGGCGCCGGTTTCGCCTTCACCGTCACCGCCGACGTGATCCTGTCCAGCGTCCCGAAGGACCAGGCGGGCTCCGCCTCCGCCGTCTCCGAGACCGCGTACGAACTCGGCGCCGCGCTCGGCATCGCCGTTCTCGGCTCGATCGTGACCGGCGTCTACCGGAACTTCGCCACCCCGGCCGGCGTCCCCACCGACATCGCCTCGGCCGCCCACGAGTCGCTCGGCGGCGCCGTGGAGGCCTCCGGCGCCCTCGCCCCGGAGACGGCGACGGCCCTGGTGTCCGCCGCCCAGCTGGCCTTCGTCGACGGGCTGCGGATCGCGGCCGGCGTCGGCGCGGCGGTCCTCCTCGCGGCCTCGGTCGCGGCCTGGTTCCTGCTCAGGGGCCAGAAGCTGGAGGACGGCGTCGAGCACTGACGCCGGGGAACATGCCGGTGCCCCCGTACAGCCCTGCTGTACGGGGGCACCGGCACGTGCGTATACGAGAGTTACGCGGCCTTCGCCTTGGTGGCGTACATGTCCACGTACTCCTGCCCGGACAGCCGCATCACCTCGGCCATCACCGAGTCCGTCACCGCCCGCAGGACATAGCGGTCGCGGTCCATCCCGTCGTACCGCGAGAACTCCATCGGCTCGCCGAAGCGGACCGTGACCTTGCCCGGCCGCGGCAGCCCCGCCCCGCCCGGCTGGATCTTGTCGGTGCCGATCATCGCGAACGGCACCACCGGCGCACCGGTCATCAGGGTGAGGCGCGCGATGCCCGTACGGCCCCGGTACAGCCGGCCGTCGGGGGAGCGGGTGCCCTCCGGGTAGATCGAGAAGATCTTGCCCTCCTCCAGGACCCGCCGCCCGGTCATCAGCGCCGCCACACCGCCGCGCCCGCCGTCCCGGTCCACCGGGATCATGCCGACGCTGGTGAAGAACCAGGCCATCGCCCGGCCCTTGATGCCCTTGCCCGTCACGTACTCGTCCTTGCCGATGAAGAAGACCTGACGGTCCAGGCAGATCGGCATGATCATCGAGTCGATGAAGGTCAGGTGGTTGCCGGCGAGGATGACGGGACCGGTCCCCGGGATGTTCTCGGCGCCCTCCACGCGGGGGCGGAACATCAGGCGCATGACCGGCCCGAGCACTGCCTTGATGATCGCGAGACGGGACAACGGTTCCTCCGGGTGACGCGCGGGCGGGGTCGGGCCAGCTGACGGTGCAGCTGGCGACGATACTCGCGGGTCACCGCCGTACGCACATCGGGTTCACCGACTGGATACGCAGTGTTGACGTGTGTTTCCGCCATGTTCGGCAGAGGTCTGCCGTCCGTAGGGCCTCCTTGCCTAGCCTCGGAGCTCCCCGTTGACAGGTGCGGGACATCACACACGAGGAGCCTTCATGACCCAGGGCGAGCGCCGGACCCCGGCACGGCGGACCGTTCTCGGAGCGGCCGGAGCGGCGGCGGTACTGGGGGCTTCGACGGCCCTCCCCACGGGCACCGCCCACGCCGACGAGGCCCGGGGCGACAGCCGCGGCCGCGGCTACCGCTCCCTCCCCGTCCCCACCGTCATCGCCCACCGCGGCGCCAGCGGCTACCGCCCCGAGCACACCATCGGGTCCTACCGGCACGCCCTCGACCTCGGCGCCCACGTCATCGAGCAGGACCTCGTCCCCACCCGGGACGGGCACCTCGTCTGCCGCCACGAGAACGACATCACCGGCACCACCGACGTCGCCGACCACCCCGAGTTCGCGTCCCGGAAGACCACCAAGAGCGTCGACGGCACCACGCTCACCGGCTGGTTCACCGAGGACTTCACCCTCGCCGAGCTCAAGACCCTGCGGGCGAAGGAGCGCATCCCCGGCACCCGCCAGGAGAACACCCTCTACGACGGCCGCTGGACGATCCCCACCTTCGAGGAGGTGCTGCGCTGGGCCGAGGAGGAGGGCCGCCGCCGGGGCCGCGACGTCTGGCTGCACGTCGAGACCAAGCACCCCACCTACTTCCGTTCCCTCGGCCTCGGCCTGGAGGAGCGGCTCGCCAAGCTCCTGCGCCGCTACGGACGCCACCGCGCGAACTCCCCGGTCTTCCTCCAGTCCTTCGAGCCCGGCAGCATCCAGCGCCTGGCGAAGCTCGTCGACTCCCCGGGAGTGGTCCTGCTCTCCGCCGCGAGCAGCCGCCCCTGGGACTTCGTCCAGGCCGGCGACCCGCGCACCGTCGCCGATCTGGTGAAGCCCGAGGGCCTGCGCTGGATCGCCTCGTACGCGCAGGGCATCGGCCCCACGCTCGACCTGGTGATCCCGAAGGACGCGACCGGCCGCCTCGGCACCCCGACCACCCTCGTCCGCGACGCGCACGCCGAGGGGCTGCTCCTCCACCCGTACACGCACCGCAACGAGAACAGCTTCCTGCCCGCCGACTACCGCCGGGGCACGGACCCGACGGCCTACGGCGACGCCTTCGGGGCGCTGAAGCGGTACCTGGAGACGGGAATCGACGGCATCTTCTCCGACAACCCCGACACCGCGCTCCTCGCCGCCGCGGACCTCACCGCCGCCCGCGACTGACCGGCTCGGGAGGAGGCCGTCCGGCCCCGGCCGTTCGGGCCGGTACGACCTCCTCCCGGGTGGTTTACGCCCCGCACCGCAACCGACCCCGTGCACCCGGACATCGTGCCGGTCATGACCACCCCCGAGACCACGACGTACGCGGACCCGGCCCCCGCCCCGGCGTCCGCCCCCACTGCCGGCTCCCTCGCGACCCCCGGCCTCCTCGCCGCCCTCGCCCCGCTGCTCGCCGCCGAGTCGGACGCCGAGGCACCGGCCGCCGGCGTCGACCCCGGCGACCTCGAACAGGCCGTCTGGCTCCGTCTCCTGGAGCGCCTCCAGGAGACGGGCGCTCCCGAGCGCCCCGCCGACTGGCTACGCCGCGCCGTCCGCGCCGAGGCCCGCCGCGCCCGCCGGACCACCGACCGGGAGCGTCCCTACCAGGGCGAGCCGACCCCGCCGGCGGACACCGAAGGACCGGACGGCTCCCCGGAGACCTCGCTCCTCGTCGCCGAACGCCACCGCACCCTGCGCGCCGCCGTCACCCGAACGCCCGGCCGGTGCCCGCGCCTGCTCACCGCGATGCTCGACCCCGAAGACCCCACCTACCGGGAAATCGCAGGAGAGTTGGGTATCTCACAAGGCAGTTTGGGGCCGATGCGTTCCCGTTGCCTGGGATGCCTGCGCAGAATGCTGGCTGCAGAGGTTCCCGCCCCCGGCCGACGGGGAAGGGTGCGATAAACCGACGGCGAACCACATGAGCGGGAGGCGTGCACACATGGGCCTGAGTGTGACCATCTCAGCAGCGGACGCGCAGGACGCGGAGCACATCCTGAAGCTGCAGTACCTCTGCTACCAGAGCGAGGCGGAGCTGTACGGAGACTGGTCCATCGAACCGCTCACCCAGTCGCTCGACGCCCTGCGCGCCGAACTGGACGAGGGGCACGGCCTGGTGGCCCGGCTCGGCGACGAGGTCGTCGCCTCGGTGCGGGCCCGCCTCGAAGAGGACGGCACGGTACGGATCGCGAAGCTGATCGTCCACCCGCGCATGCAGCGCCACGGCCTGGGAGGCCGCCTCCTCGACGGCATCGAGCGCCACTTCGCCGCCGCGACCGCACCGGCCGAGCCCGCCGCCAAGCGCTTCCAGCTTTTCACCGGCCACCGCAGCGAGGGCAATCTGCGGCTCTACCGCAGCAAGGGGTACGCGCAGGTGGCGGCTCGCGAGCTGGGTCCCAAGCTCACCCTGGTGACGTTGGAGAAGGCCGCCGCCTGACTCAGGCGGCGACGGCTCAGACGCCGACGGCGGTACGCGACCGGCGCAGCCACCAGATGCCGGTCAGCGGCAGCAGTACCGGAATGAAGAGGTAGCCGTAGCCGTAGTCCGACCAGACCGTCGCGTCCGGGAAGGCGGACGGCTCCAGCAGAGTCCAGGTCCCCACGATCAGCACGCCCGCGAGCTCGGCGGCGCAGCAGACCAGCGCCGCCCTGCGGGCCGTCTCCCCGCCCCGTACCAGGGTGTAGGTGATGAAGGCGTAGACCACGGCCGCCGCCGCCGACAGGCCGTACGCCAGCGGCGCCCGGTCGAACTCGGTCGCGATCTGGTAGATCGAGCGGGAGACCGCGCCGACCGACATCACGCCGTACAGCCAGACGAGCAGAATGCCCGGGCCCGAGACCAGACGGGTCCTCGCGCCCTGTGCCGTCTTCTCCTGCGTCCCCGTCTCGGTCATGGTCAGCCCACCGTCCAGATGTCGTAGAGACGCACTTCGAGAACGGCGAGGACCACCGCGCCGGCGGCCACCGTCGCCGAGCCCCACCGGCTGCGCTCCGCGAGCGACATGAACCCGGCGATCGGCACCGCGCACAGCGCGCCCAGCAGATAGGCGACGAAGATCGTCGTGCCCTCCTCGGCCTTCTCGCCGCGCACGAGCTGCACGATGCCGACGATCAGCTGGGCCAGGACCAGGAAGGTCACCACGGCCATGCCGATGAAGTGCCAGTCCTTGGTCGGCTGGTCCCGGAAGGCGGCGAAGCCGCACCAGGCGGCGAGGGCGAGCGCGGCCACGGAGACCGTGGTCGTCAGGGCGTCGAGCATGCGCCCGAGGGTATTACGGTCCGAAAGGCCCGATGCGCTCGCCCCCTGCCTCCCACTGCCGCACCCGGTAGGTGGCGGACGCACCGACCGTGGCCTTGGCCACACCCGCCGCCCGCGCCCGGCCGGAGCCGCGCCGCCGGCCCCGGCCGGCCGGGGCCGTCCTCGCAGGCCACGCACCGGGCAGCGGCCCGCGTACGTCCCACCGGCGGGTGTCCGCATGGCGTCTCAACAGCGTCCGCTATTCGGACGCCCCCCTTTCGTTCGCGACTGCGCATGCTTTACTTGCAGACATGACCACGACGAGCAGCCGCACCCTTGCGACCGAGGCGATCACGACGCCCGGTGCTCGTTGTATGTGTCGAATGTGCGCCTTCTGAGGGCCCCCGCAGAGTCTCGCGCCCCGAAGCGAGACCAGACGGCCGAGCCGATCCTCCCGCCGACCGGCGGCGGACCGTGCCTGCCCCGCGCGCACACCGCCTCCGGCCACCAGCCGGACCGGCCTCCGTGCGCCTGACTGTCCGAACGACGAATGCCCCGTGCCCGGCGGACCCCGCGCCGCGCACTCGACAGTGACGGAAACCCTGTGATCACCACTTCGGGCCTGACCAAGGTCTACGAGTCGCGCGGCCGCCAGGTCACCGCTCTGGACGGCGTCGACCTGCACGTCCGTGAGGGCGAGGTCTTCGGCGTGATCGGCCAGAGCGGCGCCGGCAAGTCCTCGCTCATCCGCTGCGTCAACCTCCTGGAGCGCCCCACATCCGGCACGGTGACCGTCGACGGAGTCGACCTCACCGCCCTCGCCGGAAAGGGCCGCCGCGCCGGGAAGGACCTGCGCCGGGCGCGCAGCAGCATCGGCATGGTCTTCCAGCACTTCAACCTGCTGTCCTCCCGCACGGTCAAGGACAACATCGAGCTCCCCCTGGAGATCCTCGGCGTCTCCGGCGCCGAACGCTCCCGCCGCGCCCTCGAACTCCTCGACCTCGTCGGCCTCGCCGACAAGGCCAAGTCCTACCCGGGCCAGCTCTCCGGCGGCCAGAAGCAGCGCGTCGGCATCGCCCGCGCCCTCGCCGGCGAGCCCAAGGTCCTCCTCTCCGACGAGGCCACCAGCGCCCTCGACCCGGAGACCACCCGCTCCATCCTCCAGCTCCTGCGCGACCTCAACCAGCAGCTCGGCCTCACCGTCCTGCTCATCACGCACGAGATGGACGTCGTCAAGACGATCTGCGACTCCGCCGCCCTGATGCAGCACGGCCGCGTGGTCGAGTCCGGCACCGTCAGCGGACTGCTCGCCACCCCCGGCTCCCAGCTGGCGGCCGAGCTCTTCCCGGTCAGCGGCGCCCCCACGGGCCCCGACCGCACGGTCGTCGACGTCACCTTCCACGGCGAGTCCGCGACCCAGCCGGTCATCTCCCAGCTCTCCCGCACCTACAACATCGACATCTCGATCCTCGGGGCGGCGATGGACACCGTGGGCGGCAAGCAGATCGGCCGGATGCGGATCGAGCTCCCCGGACGGTACGAGGAGAACGTCGTCCCGGTCGGCTTCCTGCGCGAGCAGGGCCTCCAGGTCGAACCCGTCGACCTCGACGCAGCCGCCGAAGCGGACGCCGCACCGGCCGACACCGTGCCCGTACTGGCCAAGGAAGGTGCCAAGTGACCTGGTCCGAGATGCAGCCCCTGCTGGAGCAGGGCACCGTCGACACGCTCTACATGGTCCTCTGGGCCACCGTCGTCACCGTGCTCGGCGGCCTGCCGCTCGGCATCCTCCTCGTCCTCACGGACAAGGGCGGACTGCTGCAGAACCGGCCGGTGAACAAGATCGTCGGTGCGATCGTGAACATCGGGCGTTCGCTGCCCTTCATCATCCTGCTGATCGCGCTGATCCCCTTCACCACCTTCGTCGTCGGCACCTTCATCGGCCCCACCGCGATGATCGTGCCGCTCGCCATCGGCGCCATCCCCTTCTTCGCGCGCCTCGTCGAGACGGCGATCCGCGAGGTCGACCACGGGCTCGTCGAGGCCGTCCAGGCCATGGGCGGCGACATCCCCACCATCGTCCGCAAGGTGCTGCTCCCGCAGGCCCTGCCCTCGCTCGTCTCCGGCGTCACCACCACGGTGATCGTGCTCATCGGCTACTCGGCGATGGCCGGTGCGGTCGGCGGCGAGGGCCTCGGCTCCAAGGCCGTCACCTACGGATACCAGCGCTTCGACACCACGTTCATGCTCGTCACCGTCGTCGTCCTGGTCCTGATCGTGACCGTCGTCCAGCTCATCGGCGACGGAGTCGTCCGACTCCTCGCCCGCCGGGGCCGCACGGCCTGAGCCGTCCCGCCCCACCCCCCAAGGCTTCGTTTTTCGAAGAACAGCCCGGACTTGTTGTCCAGGCGTCCACCGCTCCACCGGAAAGAGGCACTCTTCGTGCGTAAGAACATCAAGCTCACCGCCGGTATCGCCGCCACCGCCGCCCTCGCCCTCGGCCTCACCGCCTGCGGCACCTCCTCGGACCCGTCCTCCTCCAAGGACTCGGCCGGCTCCGGCGACACCTCCAAGCCGCTCGTCGTCGCCGCGTCCCCGACGCCGCACGCCGACATCCTCAACTACGTCAAGGACAAGCTGGCCGAGAAGGAAGGCCTGAAGCTGGAGGTGAAGGAGTTCACGGACTACGTCCTGCCGAACACCGCCACCCAGTCCGGCCAGGTCGACGCCAACTTCTTCCAGCACAAGCCGTACCTCGACGACTTCAACCAGAAGAACAAGACCACCATCGTCCCGGTGGTCAACGTCCACCTGGAGCCGCTGGGCCTCTACTCCAAGAGCCTCAAGTCGGTGAAGGACATCAAGGCGGGCCAGACGATCGCCGTCCCCAACGACACCACCAACGGCGGCCGCGCGCTCCAGCTGCTCGCCGAGAACGGCCTGATCACCATCAAGCCGGGTGTCGGCACCAACGCCAAGCTGTCCGACATCACCGACAAGAAGGGCCTGGAGTTCAAGGAGCTGGAGGCCGCCACCGTGCCCCGCGCCCTGAACGACGTGGACGCCGCCGTCATCAACGGCAACTACGCCATCGAGGCCAAGCTCCAGCCGGCGAAGGACGCCCTCGCCCTGGAGAAGGCCGACGGCAACCCGTACGCCAACTTCCTCGCCGTCAAGGAGGGCAACGAGAAGGACGCCCGCGTGCAGAAGCTCGCGAAGCTCCTCAACTCGCCCGAGGTGAAGAAGTACATCGAGGACACCTACAAGGGCTCGGTCATCCCGGCCTTCGGCGCCGTCGCCAAGTAGGACCCGGCGTCCGAGGAACCGTCAGACCGGTTTCCCCGTACAGTCCTTGTGACGAAGGCCCCCGCATCCCGTCCGATGCGCGGGGCCTTCGCCACACCCCCACCCGGCCATGCGCGCGGACGGCCGCATGCTGCATGCTGTGCGTTCACGGTCGATTCGGACGGTCCACGGCATGGAGCTGAGCATGACTACCACCTTTCCGGACATCTCCATCAACACGGACCGGTTGGTGCTGCGCGCGCTCGAAGAGGCCGACGCCCCGGCTCTGGCCGAGATGATGAACGACGAGATGGTCGGGGCATGGACCGCCGTACCCCAGCCGTACACCGAGTCCGCCGCCCGCCGCTGGATCACCGAGTACGCCCCCACCGAACGCGCCGCCGGCCGAGGCCTCGACCTCGCCGTCACCGAGTTCCTCACCCAGCGGCTCGTGGGCGTCGTCCAGCTGGGGAACACCAATTGGCGTGTGCGCTCCACCGAGCTCTCCTACATCATCGCCCCGTGGGCCCGTGGCGAGGGCTACGCCTCCGAAGCCTCGCTCGCCACCGCGCAGTGGCTCTTCGGCGACCAGAAGTTCGAGCGCCTCGAACTGCGCACGGCGGCGGACAACACCGCTTCCCAGCAGGTCGCCCAGAAGATCGGCTGCATCAGCGAAGGCGTCCTCCGCAACGCCTGCATAGCGCGCACCCGTACCGAGGACGGCGGCTGGACCGACCTGCGCACCGACTTCATCGTCTGGGGCCTGCTCCCCGAGGACCTCGACGGCGTCGCCGACCAGATGGCCGAGGCCGGCTACTCCTCGTACACCGACTGGAGCTGAGCCCCGGAGACCAACCCGGGGTACGCTCGGCACGCCCCCGACCTGCGACAACACCACAGGAGACAGACGACGATGGCGGACCGCGTCACGGTGATCGGCTGGGACGGCTCGCCCCTCACCTCGGCGGCCACGTCCGCGCTCTCCGCCGCCACCCTCGTGGCCGGCGCGGCCCACCACCTCGCGCTGCCCGAGGTACCCCCCGCAGCCGAACGCGTCCGCCTCGGCAGCGTCGACCTCGCCGCCCGCCGTATCGCGGGCCACCGCGGTACCGCCGTCGTCCTCGCCGACGGCGACCCCGGCTTCTTCGGCGTCGTCCGCTCCCTGCGCGCCCCCGAGCACGGCCTGGAGGTCGAGGTCGTCCCCGCCGTCTCCTCCGTCGCCGCCGCCTTCGCCCGCGCCGGGATGCCCTGGGAGGATGCCCGGATCGTCGTCGCCCACCAGCGCACGCTGCGGCGCGCCGTGAACGTCTGCCGCGCCCACCCCAAGGTCGCCGTCCTCACCTCGCCGGGCGCGGGCCCGGCCGAACTCGCCCTCCTCCTCGCCGGGGTCCACCGCACCTTCGTCATCTGCGAGGAGCTCGGCACCGACCGCGAACGGGTCTCCGTCCTCACCTCCGACAGTGCCGCCGACCACGCCTGGCGCGACCCCAACGTCGTCCTCGTCATCGGGGGAGTGGGCGGCGCGGGCACCCCCACCCCGGCCGTGCCCTGGCTGATGGGCCAGGATCCGGCCGTGCGGTCCGTACGGGGCTGGGGCCTGCCCGCCGAGGAGTACGCCCCCGGGGGGCACGACGCGCGGGGGTACGGCGCCGGCGCCATCGGCGCCGTCCCGCCGGTCCGGCCCGGAGCCGGTGAGGACCCGGCCCTGCGCGCCGCCCAACTGGCCCGGCTCGGCCCGCGGGTCGGCGACCTCGTCTGGGACATCGGCTGCGCGGGCGGCGCCTTCGCCGTCGAGGCCGCCCGCTTCGGCGCCGCCGTCATCGCCGTCGACACCGACCCGGCCGCCTGCGCCCGCACCGAGGCGGCCGCCCGCCGCCACGGCGTACCGCTCCAGACCGTCCCGGGCCGCGCCCCGCACGTTCTGGAGGACCTCCCCGAACCCGATGTCGTACGCATCGCGGCCGGCGGCGTCCCCGTCGTCACCGCCTGCACCGACCGGCGCCCCGAGCGCATCGTCGCCCACGCGTCCACCCGCGACGAGGCGGAGGCCATCGGCACCGCCCTCGCCGACGGCGGCTACACCGTCGAGAGCCTCCTCCTCCAGACCGTCGGACTCGACCCGCACGACTGGTCGGAGCGCGAGCGTTCGGTCGTCTTCCTGCTGGCCGGACGCAGGAGCGACGGCGCCCCGTGACCCTGCCGCCCCGCGCGGGCAGGTAGGCTGGCCGATTGTTGTACCGCACCGGGACGTTCGGCATTTCTCCCCCTCACTACGCTGGGGGACCCCCGTCGAATGTCTCGAATCGGCGGCCCTTTCGGCTCGCTGATGTGGTACGGAGCAAGGGGGGACCGCGCGACGTGGCGCAGTCCACAGCACGCCGTGGCGGATCTGCCTGCCACGACGGCCGAGGGCCGCGACAATGAGTGGGTGTCCGCGCGTCCTTCGTGCCGCGCGGCGCGTGCGCTCGTTGTTATCGACGGGCGCAGGTCTGAAGGAAGCACAAGCGATGGGCGAGGGGTACGCATGACGGACACCGGCCAGGTCTCGGGCGAGGGACTGCCGGAGAACGCAGGCATGGTCGAGCAGCCGGGCATCCCCGCACCGGGCGCGTACACCTTCCTGGACCCCTCCGAGCACGCAGCCGAAGACGACGACATCCTTCTCATGCCGGGCGCCCAGGGCGCCTGGAGCGAGCACCCGCCGGGCGTCGCGCCCGCGCCGCCGGTCGCCGTACCGGCCCCGCAGGTGCCCCCCGTGGTCCCGCACCAGGGCGGGCTGCCCGGGACCGCCGCCGCGCCGGCGGCCCCGGAGACGGCAGCCCCGATGGGCGACCCGCTCACCGACCCCCTCACGGGCCCGCTCCCGGACTCCTTCGTCCTCGCCGACGTGCTGACCGCTCCTCAGGGCCAGACGCCGCCGCAGGCACAGGCAGTCGGCACACCGGCGCACGGGACCCCGGTGCACGGCACTCCGGCGCACGGGACCGCGGTGCACGGCACTCCGGCGCACGGGACGCCCGCCCAGGGCACCCCGGCGCACGGCGTCCCCGCCGCCGCGCAGGAGCCCGTCCTCGCCGACCACGGCTACGAGCCCGGCATCCTCGACACCGGCGCCCACGAGGCCGCGGGCCGCGACTCCGGTTCGGTCGACCTCGGCGGCGTCCGCGTGCCGCCGCCCGCCGGCGCCCCGACCCCGCCGCCCGCCCGGCGCCCCCTGCACATGGGCCCGCCCGTGCCCGACGTCACCGGTGGCGTCGTGCTCTCGCTCGCCGACCGCGGCCCGGCCGCCGCGCCCGCCCAGGTCCCGCAGCCCGCGCCGGTCGTGGCCACCGCGCCCGCGCCGATGCCCGTACGGAACCCGGGACCGCCCACGACGGGCCCCGAGTACTTCGACATCCCGCAGGACCGGCAGCTCGCGCCGCAGGGCGCCGAGCCGTGGGCCGCGCAGCCGCAGGAGGCCGTGGCACCCCAGCCGGTCGCCCCCGCAGAAACGGTCGTCCCGACGACCGGACAGTTCGTCCAGGTGGAGGGCTCCGTCCCGACGGCCCCGCACCTGGCCCCGACCCCGCCCCCGGCCGCCGAGGCCGAGGAACCGGCCGAGGCTCCCGTGGCCGTCACACCCGAGGCGCCGGCGGAGGAGCCCGCCGAGGCCGTCGCCCCGGAGCCCGTCGAGGCCCAGGCCACCGTGCCCGCGCCGCGCGAGGCCGAGCCGGCCGCGGAGGCCCCTGCGCCCGCACCCGAGGCGGAGCAGGTGCCGGAGCCCGAGCCAGCCGAGGAGCAGGCGCAGGAGCAGGCGCAGGCGGCCGAGCGCGCCGTCGTGGCCGAGGCTCCGGTAGCCGAGCAGGCACCGGTAGCCGAGCAGGCACCGGTGGAGAGCGTCATCGTGGCGGAGGCCACCCCCGAGCCCCTGCCCGAGCAGGCGCCCGAGGCGCAGGCGGAGATCCCGGCCGAGGCCGAGGCCGTGACGCCCGATCAGCCGGAGCAGCCCACCCCTGCCGAGCCCATCGACACGGTGGCGGCGCAGCCCGAGGCCGTCGCCGAGGTGGTAGCCGCCGAGGCCGCAGCCCCTGAGACGGTTCCCGCGGAGGCGCCCGCCCAGGAAGCCGACCTTGAGGCGACCCCCGAGGCGGAGACGGACTCCGAGGGCTTCGTGGACGCCGCGGAGCTGGTGGAAGCGGACGAACTCCCCGCAGCCGAACAGCTCACACACGAGCTCACCGCCCCGGACGAACTCACCGTCACCGAAGAACTCGTCTCGACCGACGAACGGCCCGTCACCGACGAACCGACCGTCACCGACGAAGTCATCGTCACCGATGAGCTCACCGTCCCCACGGAGCTCACGGGCCCCACAGAGCTCACCGGCCCCGCGGAGATCACGGAGCTCACCGACACCACGGAGCTCACCGACCCCACAGAGCTCACCGATCCCACGGAGGAGCCCGCCTCGGCCCAAGGCGCCCCGGCGCCCGGCTACGACGACGCCGAACGCGAGGCCGTCCTGCGTGTGATGCGCGAGCGCCGCGACATCCGCAACGGCTTCCGCTCCGACCCGATCCCGCACGAGGTGCTGCTCCGCGTCCTGGAGGCCGCCCACACGGCCCCCAGCGTCGGCCACTCGCAGCCCTGGGACTTCGTCGTCATCCGCTCCGCCGAGACCCGGCAGGCGATGCACGAACTGGCCCAGCGGCAGCGCGACGCCTACGCCAAGTCGCTGCCGAAGGCCCGGGCCAAGCAGTTCAAGGAACTGAAGATCGAGGCCATCCTCGACACCCCGGTCAACATCGTCGTGACCGCCGACCCGACCCGGGGCGGCCGCCACACCCTGGGCCGCTACACGCAGCCGCAGATGGCCCCGTACTCCTCGGCGCTCGCCGTCGAGAACCTCTGGCTCGCCGCCCGTGCCGAGGGCCTCGGCGTCGGCTGGGTCAGCTTCTTCGACGAGCGCGAGATGGTCCGTACCCTCGGCCTGCCCGAGCACCTCGAAGTCGTCGCCTACCTCTGCGTGGGATACGTCGACGAGTTCCCCGAGGAGCCCGAGCTGATGCAGGCGGGCTGGTCCAAGCGCCGTCCGCTGTCCTGGGTCGTCCACGAGGAGACGTACGGCCGCCGCGCCCTGCCCGGCGAGGAGCCGCACGACCTGCTCCAGGAGACCGTCGCCACCATCCGCCCGCTGGACGCCAAGGCGCTCGGCGAGGCCTGGGAGCGCCAGAAGCGCATGACCAAGCCCGCGGGGGCCCTGGGCATGCTGGAGATCATCTCCGCACAGCTCGCCGGCCTCTCCCGCATCTGCCCGCCCCCGATCCCGGAGCCCGCGGCCGTCGCGATCTTCGCCGGTGACCACGGGGTCCACGCCCAGGGCGTCACGCCCTGGCCGCAGGAGGTCACCGGCCAGATGGTGGCCAACTTCCTCGGCGGGGGAGCGGTCTGCAACGCCTTCGCCAACCAGGTGGGTGCCGAGGTCTGCGTCATCGACGTGGGCGTGGCATCCGAACTCCCGGCGACCCCCGGTCTCCTGCCCCGCAAGGTCCGCCCGGGCACCGGCGACTTCACCACGGGTCTCGCGATGACCCACGAGGAAGTACTCGCCGCGATCGAGGTGGGCATCGAAACGGCCCGCGACCTCGTGGCCGCAGGCAACAAGGCGATCCTCACCGGCGAGATGGGCATCGCGAACACGACCGCGTCCGCCGCGCTGATCTCGGTCTTCACCGGCGTCGACGCCGCCGAGGTCACGGGCCGCGGCACCGGCATCAACGACGAGACGCACGCCCGCAAGGTGGACGTGGTCCGCCGTGCGCTCGACCTGCACAAGCCGGACCCGGCGGACCCGATCAGCGTCCTCTCGGCGATCGGCGGCCTGGAGCACGCGGCCCTCGTCGGCCTGATCCTGGGCGCGGCCTCGCTGCGTACCCCGGTGATCCTCGACGGCGTCTCGACCGGCGCGGCGGCCCTCGTGGCCCGCGCGATCGCCCCGGAGTCGCTCGCGGCCTGCATCGCCGGCCACCGCAGCGCGGAGCCGGGCCACGTGGCGGCCCTGAACAAGCTGGGCCTGCGCCCCCTGGTCGACCTGGACCTCCGCCTGGGCGAAGGCACGGGAGCCCTCCTGGCGCTCCCCCTGGTCCAGAGCGCGGCCCGAGCGATGCACGAGGTGGCCACGTTCGACTCGGCGGGAGTCACCGAGAAGTAGCACCACCGGCGCGTCTCCCACGGCAAAGGGGAGTGGGGGACGCGCGGGGAACGTGTTCGGGACGTAGAGCGTGTTCTGTGGCGCATGAGAGCCCCCGGCCCTCATGCGCCCGCAGGCGCCGTAAAACACGCAGTCCCGAACACGCTCCCGGAGCGTCCCCACGCACGGACGCACCACGGGGAGATCCGTCACAGCGTGACGGCCCCTCACCCCGGATATCGTGGGGCGCCGGGGAGGTTCCCACCCCCCACCCCACCAGCCGCTTCACCGCAGCAGCGGCCCGCACACGCACAGCCTCTCCGAGGAGCCGCTCACCCATGGCCGAGCACACCGAGAACGCGACGCACCCCGCCTACCCCGTCGGTCTGCGTCTAGCGAGCCGACGCGTCGTCGTTCTCGGCGGCGGCCAGGTAGCCCAGCGCCGCCTGCCCGCGCTGATCGCCGCGGGCGCCGACATCACGCTGATCTCCCCCTCCGCGACCCCCTCCGTGGAGGCGATGGCCGAGGCGGGCGAGATCACCTGGGTGAAGCGGCGGTACGAGGACGGTGACCTCGCCGACACCTGGTACGCGCTGGTGGCCACCACCGACGCGACCGCCAACGCAGCGGCCTCCGCCGAGGCCGAGCGGACCCGCACCTGGTGCGTGCGCTCCGACGACGCCGAGGCGGCCACCGCCTGGACCCCGGCCACCGGCCGCGACGCCGGCATCACCGTCGCCGTGCTCACCGGCCACGACCCCCGCCGCTCCGCCGCCGTGCGCGACGCGATCGTCGAGGGCCTCCGCGACGGCTCCCTCGCCGCCCCCGCACACCGCTCCCGTACCCCCTTCGTCGCCCTGGTCGGCGGCGGCCCGGGCGACCCGGACCTCATCACCGTCCGCGGACGCCGGCTGCTCGCCGAGGCCGACGTGGTCATCGCCGACCGGCTCGGCCCCCGTGACCTCCTCGACGAACTGCCCCCGCACGTCGAGGTGATCGACGCGGCGAAGATCCCGTACGGGCGCTTCATGGCCCAGGAGGCCATCAACAACGCGCTGATCGAGCACGCGAAGGCCGGAAAGTCGGTCGTCCGCCTCAAGGGCGGCGACCCCTTCGTCTTCGGCCGAGGCATGGAAGAGGCCCAGGCGCTCGCCGTCGAAGGCATCGCCTGCACGGTCGTCCCCGGCATCTCCAGCTCGATCTCGGTCCCGGGCGCGGCCGGCATCCCGGTCACCCACCGGGGCGTGGCCCACGAGTTCACCGTGGTCAGCGGGCACGTCGCCCCGGACGACCCGCGCTCCCTCGTCGACTGGGCCTCGCTCGCCAAGCTCACCGGCACCCTGGTGATCCTCATGGGCGTCGACAAGATCGGGAAGATCGCCGAGGCGCTCATCGCCCACGGCAAGGCCCCGGACACGCCGCTGGCGCTCGTCCAGGAGGGCACCACGGCGGCCCAGCGCCGGGTGGACGCCACGCTCGCGACGGTCGCCGAGACCGTCAAGGCCGAGGAGGTCCGCCCGCCGGCGGTCATCGTCATCGGTGACGTCGTCACCGAGGGTCCCGGCAAGCTGGTGAAGTGACCAGGGGTAACTGAAACCTGTCACCACCCGTCGCACACCATTGGCACCACACCCCGGACAAGGCAGTATCACCCCGTGGCCGAACTCATCACGATCGACGACCCCGACGACCCGCGCCTGCGCGACTACACCGGCCTGACCGACGTCGAGCTCCGGCGCAGACGCGAGCCCGCCGAGGGCCTGTTCATCGCGGAGGGCGAGAAGGTCATCCGCCGCGCCAGGCAGGCGGGGTACGAGATGCGGTCGATGCTGCTCTCCGCCAAGTGGGTCGACGTCATGCGCGACGTCATCGACGAGGTCCCGGCGCCGGTGTACGCGGTCCAGCCGGACCTCGCCGAACGCGTCACCGGATACCACGTGCACCGCGGCGCGCTCGCCTCGATGCAGCGCAAGCCGCTCCCGGACGCGACGGAGCTGCTCGCCGGCGCCCGCCGGGTGGTGATCATGGAGTCGGTCAACGACCACACCAACATCGGTGCGATCTTCCGCAGTGCCGCCGCCCTGGGCATGGACGCCGTCCTGCTCTCCCCGGACTGCGCGGACCCGCTCTACCGACGCTCCGTCAAGGTCTCGATGGGCGCGGTCTTCTCCGTCCCGTACGCCCGTCTGGACACCTGGCCGCGGGGCCTGGAGGCGGTACGGGAAGCGGGGTTCAAGCTCCTGGCGCTGACCCCGGCGGAGAAGGCGACGTCGATCGACGAGGCGGCCCCGCACCGGCTGCAGCGGGTGGCGCTGATGCTCGGAGCGGAGGGCGACGGCCTCTCCACGCAGGCACTGCGCGCGGCCGACGAATGGGTCCGGATCCCCATGGCCCACGGAGTCGACTCGCTCAACGTGGGCGCGGCGGCGGCGGTCGCGTTCTACGCGGTGGCGACGGGCCGCCCGGAGTCCTGACAGGAAAGCCGACCGAGGTCAGACGACCTCCGGCACCGAAGAGCCGACCGAGGTCAGACGACCTCCGGTCGGCTCTCCGCCGTTCCAGGGCACATCCGACCCTGATCCGCCGGGTACGCCCTAGCCCTGCAAGGCCTGCGCGGCGGCGATGCCCAGGGCCACGACCAGTGTCACGACGACGAAGACGAAGAGCCGCTGGCGCAGCAGGCGGGGGTTGGCGGGACGGCGTCCCGTCGACGTCGAGCGGGCGCCCGGCCGGGTGCCGGGACGTGACTGGGGGGCCCGGGAGCCGCCGGTCCGCGGCCCGGCGGAGGGCCGTGAGGCGGGGCCCGTGCCCCGCGCCTGCCCCCGCTGCTCGCGCTCCGCGTCCCGCTCGGGACCGTGACCGCGGGTGTCCCGCTCCGTGTACCGCTCGGTCGGCCGGGCGGTGTTCCGCTCCTCGGCCCGCTCCCGCTGAACGGGCGGACGCGAGACCGGCAGGCCCTGCGCCTCGCGGGCGGCGATCTCCTTGAGCCGCATCGACAGCTGGAGCGTGCTGGGACGTTCCTCCGGGTCCTTCGCCAGACAGGCCCGGATCAACGGGGCGAGCGCGTCGGGGACGCCGTGCAGCTGCGGTTCCTCGTGCACGACCCGGTAGAGCATGACCTCCGAACTCCCGTGCCCGAAGGGGGAGTCGGCCATCGCCGCGTACGCGAGGGTGGCGCCGAGCGAGAACACGTCCGTGGCGGGGGTGACGGCCGCGCCGCGCACCTGCTCCGGGGCGAGGAAGCCGGGCGAGCCCACGGCCGTCCCCACGTGGGTGAGCGTGCTGGCTCCGGTGGCCCAGGCGATCCCGAAGTCGATGATCCGGGGTCCCTTGGGGGAGAGCAGGATGTTCGAGGGCTTCAGGTCGCGGTGGACGACGCCGGCCTCGTGGACGGCGACGAGGCCCTCCGAGAGCGCGGCCCCGATGGAGGCCACGTCGGCGGCGCGCAGGCCGCCCTCCTCGGCGACCCGGTCGTGCAGCGAGGGGCCGGGCACGTACTGGGTGGCGAACCAGGGGCGCTCGGCCTCCAGGTCGGCGGCGACCAGCCGGGCCGTACAGCCGCCGCGGATCCGCCGGGCAGCGGAGACCTCGCGGGCGAAGCGGGACCGGAACTCCTGGTCCTCGGCCAGGTCCGGCCGGATCACCTTGAGCGCCACGCGCTGACCGCGCCGGTCGGACCCGAGGTACACGACCCCCATCCCGCCGGCACCCAGCCTGCGGTGGAGCCGGAACGACCCGACGATCCGCGGATCCTCGCGCCGGAGCCGCATCATCGCCATGTCCGTCCCCTCGTCCGTTCGACGTGGCACAGCTTACGTAGTGGCGCCCGAACGCGCTCATAGGCCGCGCCCTCGCACCGGGATCGATTGTCAGTGCTGAGGGGGACGCCGAGACAGAGCGCGAACCCGGCCGCCGCCTCAACCCCCCTTCGCAGCCGATCACTTGACGGAGGGTCGCGAGAGTCCCGGCATGGCCCGGAGGGCGCCTCCCCGAGGCCCGGGACCCGAAGATCCGGACAAGCCGCGGCGACGTGAGCGATGTCACGCCCGGTGACCTGCCGGGCACCCGCCGGAGCCCGCCGGGCGGCACCTCCGTCGCCGGCCGCGGCGGCCACCGGACGGGCCGACCCCTCCGGGAAGACCCCCACTTCCGGACCCCCGTCTCCACCCAGGGGAGTACTCCGCGCGGCCGGGCGTCATCCTCCGGGAGGCCCGCAAGTCGGTACGCGGGCATGACGTCCGGAGGTCCCCCGCTGCCTAGTGTTGTTGTCAGCGGCGGGTGCAGCACTCGTCCCCCGAGGTCACGTACCCGCCGCGCCAGACACGACAGGAGAGGAACCATGGCGTACACGGCACCGCGGTCGACCACCAGCCCTTCGGGCCGTCGTCACCCCTTGGTGGCCACGGCCATGGTCCTCCCTCTCGCGGCCCTGCTCGTGGTCGTCTTCGGCGGCTGGGAAGCAGTGGTCACACAGGCGTCGTCCGTGGGCGTGATGTTGGGGCGCTGAACAGCGCCCGGACCAGGGAGAGCGGCCCGGGTCAGGGACATCCGGCCATCAACCCCGTGGGGACGGGGGTGTGGCGGACGGCAGCGTGAGGCCGGTCAGCTGGGGAGCTGACCGGCCTTCGCGCTTCCCGGAACCCGGTCCCCACGGCCGTCGCACGGGGTGCGGCGCGTACGCTCCCCGCGTGGACCCCGCCGCCCAGCCCTCACGACCTTCACCGCCCGCCGCGCCCTCACCGGCCACCGCCGCACCCACCCCGACGCCGCCCGCGAGGCTCGACGAGCTCGACCTCCGCGACCGGCTCGCCGCCGTGGCGCGTGCGGCCGCTCACAGCCCCGGTGAGCCGTGCCGCTGCGCGAGCGACCTCGTCGGGGTGCTCGCCGACCGGGACGACGGGACCGTCGTACGCCACGGGCCGCTCGTCGCCAAGGCGCACGCCCCCGACACCGACCCCGAGGCGCACCGCGCCAGGCTGGCGCTCGCCGGGCACCCCGACGTCGACGGCATCCTCCTGCCGCCGCTTCCGCTCCCGGTCCCGTCGCAGGGAGGCGGCGCCGCACTCGAAGGCCGTCCCGTCACCGTCTGGCCGTACGGGCCGCCCGTCGCCCCGGACGACCCGGACGCCGCCCCCTGGGAGGACGCGGCGCGGCTCCTCGCGCTGCTCCACCGCACGCCGCCCCCGCCGGCCTTGACCCCGAAGCTCCCGGAGATGCGGGCCCCGCTCAAGGTGTCGCTCGCCGTGGACCGGATGCGCCGGACGGCGCCGGACCACCCGGCCGCCGCCACCGTGCTGGGCGCCTGGCGGACGATCCCCGACGCCGTCGGGTCGGGCCCCCGGCTGCTCTGCCACGGCGACTTCCACCTCGGTCAACTGGTGCGTGAGCCCCGGTCGGTCGGGAACGGACCCTGGCGGCTCATCGACGTCGACGACCTCGGCCTCGGCGATCCCGCGTGGGATCTGGCCCGCCCCGCCGCCTGGTTCGCCGCCGGCATCCTGCCGCCGGAGGTGTGGTCCCGTTTCCTCGGCGCGTACCAGGCGGCGTCCGGTCCGGCCGTCGGCGCCGATCCGTGGGTCCAACTCGACGTCCCGGCCCGGGCCCTGACGGTCCAGACGGCGGCTCTGGCCCTCGCCAAGTCCGCGGCCGAGCGCCGTCCGCTCGACGAGGTGGAGGGCGTGATGATCGACACCTGTGCGCGGATAGCGGGACACCGAACCGATTCGGCCGCTTCGGCGTCCACGTAAAGTGAAAGGCACCATTCGATCGGCAATGTCAGGGAGTTGAGCCGAGCATGCAGTGTCCCAAGTGCCATGCGGCCATGCACACGTACAACCGCAACGGCGTCCAGATCGAGCAGTGCAGCGGCTGCCGCGGGATATTCCTGGACTTCGGCGAGCTGGAGGCCCTGACTCGCCTGGAGTCCCAGTGGGCCCAGCAGGCGCCGCCGGCCCCGCAGGCCTACCCGGCGCAGCCCGCCCCCGCGGCCCCCGCCTGGGGAGCCCCGCACCAGGGCGGTCACCACGGCGGTCACTACCGCCAGCGCGGGTTCGGCCGGATGCTCTTCTCCTCCTGAACACGAAGAAGCCCCCGGCGCGAGATGCGGCCGGGGGCTTCTTCAGGTGGTGCGCGATACTGGGATTGAACCAGTGACCTCTTCCGTGTCAGGGAAGCGCTCTCCCGCTGAGCTAATCGCGCGGGATGGTACACACGTCGTATCCGAAGATACTCCGTACTGCGTGCGCGATACTGGGATTGAACCAGTGACCTCTTCCGTGTCAGGGAAGCGCTCTCCCGCTGAGCTAATCGCGCGTGTGGTGCACGCGTCGTGATCGACGTGCCGGGGTGCTGTGTGCGCGATACTGGGATTGAACCAGTGACCTCTTCCGTGTCAGGGAAGCGCTCTCCCGCTGAGCTAATCGCGCGGGGGATCCGGAGATCCAGGACCCGAGGGTCCAGTGGACGATACTGGGATTGAACCAGTGACCCCTTCCGTGTCAGGGAAGTGCTCTCCCGCTGAGCTAATCGTCCTTGGAGGTGGAGACGGGATTTGAACCCGTGTAGACGGCTTTGCAGGCCGTTGCCTCGCCTCTCGGCCACTCCACCAGGAGTGATAACAGGGGTTCGGGAAGATCCCCCACATCGAGCGGACGACGAGATTCGAACTCGCGACCCTCACCTTGGCAAGGTGATGCTCTACCAACTGAGCCACGTCCGCTTGTCGTTTCCGTTCCGCTTGCGCGTCCCGGCGACGTGTTGAACTCTAGCGGATTCCTGGGCCAGTACAAAAACGCGTTTCCGCAGCGTGCTGACCTGCGCGCCGATCGGGGTGCCCGTCGCGGCGCCCCGGAGGGTTCGCGTGGCGTTCACTCGCCGTGTCGCCCGAGTGGCGCGCAGCCCCGGCGTGCCCGGACCCGTACACGCGAACAGGGGACCCGGTCCACCCGACCTAGACTCGATGCGTGCACGACTTTGCTCCTCTGGCCCGCTTCGGCGGCCTCGTCGCGACCGATCTCCGGGACGTCACCCATGACCCCGAGGCCCTGGACTCCACCGGCTTCTGGGCCGTCTGCGCGGACTTCGAAGGCCGCCTGACCTGCGCCCGCTTCGGCGACGTGCGGCCCGACCCGGTGCCCACGCCCGTGCCGGGAGCCTGGCGAGGACCGGGGGCCGGTGACTGGACGTCCTCGCTCGACCGCGACGCGTACACCGCGGGCGTCCGGCGCGTGCGCGAGCACATCGCGCGCGGCGAGGTCTACCAGGCGAACCTCTGCCGGGTGCTGACCGCGCCGCTGCCGGACCCGGCCGCCGCCGACGTCGACGCCCTGACCGCGCTGCTCGCCCGGGGCAACCCGGCGCCCTACGCCGGAACGATCCGCCTCCCCGCCCACGGTGTGGAGATCGCCACCGCTTCCCCCGAGCTGTACCTCCGTCGCGAAGGGGCCCTGATCACCTCGGGTCCCATCAAGGGCACCGGCCGCACCGCCGCCGACCTCCTCCCCAAGGACCATGCCGAGAACGTGATGATCGTCGACCTGGTCCGCAACGACCTGGGACGCGTCAGCGAGACCGGCTCCGTCGCCGTCCCCGCCCTCTGCGCGGTCGAGGAGCACCCCGGCCTCGTCCACCTGGTCTCCACGGTCACCGGCCTCCTGCGCGAGGACGCGGGCTGGCCCGAGCTCCTCTCCGCGACCTTCCCGCCCGGCTCCGTCACCGGCGCGCCCAAGTCCAGCGCCCTGCGGATCATCGAGGCCCTGGAGACCGCCCCCCGCGGCCCGTACTGCGGAGGAATCGGCTGGGTCGACGCCGACGCGGACACGGCCGAGCTGGCCGTCGGCATACGCACCTTCTGGATCGACCGCCCCGAGGGCGTGCTCCGCTTCGGCACCGGCGCCGGGATCACCTGGGGTTCCGACCCGGAGCGCGAGTGGGAGGAGACCGAGCTGAAGGCGTCCCGGCTGGTCGCGATAGCGTCGGGCGCCTACGAGTCGGACGCCTACGAGGCGAGCGGAAAGGCCATCTCTCGATGAAACTCTGGGTCAACGGCGGACTGCACGACGCGGAGACCGCCCTGGTCTCCGTACTGGACCACGGGCTGACCGTCGGCGACGGCGTCTTCGAGACGGTCAAGGCCGAGCGTGGAGAAACGTTTGCTCTCACGCTCCACCTGGACCGCCTCACCCGCTCCGCCCGCGGACTCGGCCTGCCCGACCCGGATCTCGACGAGGTCCGCCGCGCCTGCGCCGCCGTCCTCGCGGCCAACCCGATGGAGCTCGGCCGGCTGCGCATCACGTACACCGGCGGTCTCTCGCCGCTCGGCTCGGAGCGCGGCGACGCCGGCGGCAGCCTCGTCGTCGGCCTCGGCGAGACCGTGCGTCGCGCCGATGCCACCGCGGTGATCACCGTGCCCTGGACCCGTAACGAGCGCAGCGCCCTCGCCGGCCTGAAGACCACCTCGTACGCGGAGAACGTCGTCGCCCTCGCCAGGGCGCGCGAGCAGGGCGCCTCCGAGGCGCTCTTCGGCAACACCCTGGGGCGGCTCTGCGAGGGCACCGGCTCCAATGTCTTCGTCGTGCTCGACGGCGCGATCCACACCCCGCCCGTCTCCTCCGGCTGCCTGGCGGGCATCACCCGGGCCCTCGCCGTGCGGTGGACCGGCGCCGAGGAGACCGATCTGCCGCTGGACGTGCTGGAGAGCGCCGAGGAGATCTTCCTGACCTCGACCCTCCGCGACGTGCAGGCCGTGCACCGCGTCGACGGGCGCGCGCTCACCGGCGCCCCCGGGCCGGTCACCGCCAAGGCCATGCGGATCTTCGACGAGCGCGCGGCCCAGGACCGGGACCCGCGCCTCGCGTGAGCCGCCTCGTGTAAATCGGGATGACGGACGGCCCAGGGGTGGGTAGAACACCCATGATGACCACCACCCTGCGGCCGGCCGGGCCGCTTCAGCAGACGCCCGACGGCGGCCGTTCCCGTACCTACGACGTGTGCGTGAACAGTCGCCGCGTCGGCTCCGTCCGTCTCTCGACCGATCCGGGCTTCGGCGCCGCCTCGGGCGTGATCCAGGGGCTCCGGGTCGACGAGCCGGACCGGCGGCGGGGCCGTGGCACGGTCGCCGCGCTCGCCTCCGAGGAGGTGCTGCGGAGCTGGGGCTGCGTCGAGGTGCAGATATCGGTGCCCGCCGACGCGGCGGCGGCGCTGCGGATGGCCCGCTCGCTGGGCTATGGCGAGCGCAGCCGGAACATGGTCAAGGAGCTGGCCGCCGAGCCGCCGGCCCTGCCGGAGGGCGTCGAGGTCCGGCCCATGACCGGGAGCGAGTTCACCGAGTGGGAGGCGCGGGCCAGGGAGGGCTTCGCGCAGAGCTGGATCGACCGCGGCGTCCCCGAGGACCAGGCCCGCGCCAAGGCCGACGACAGCCACCGCCGGTACCTCCCGCAGGGCCTGGCCACCCCTGGCGTCGCGATCCACGTGGTCGTCGGGGACGGGCGGCCCGCCGGCTTCCTGTGGACCGGCCGCATCGAGCTCGAACCGGGACGGTGGGCCGCCTTCGTGTACGACATCGAGGTCGCGGAGGAGCAGCGCGGCCGCGGCTACGGCCGGGCCCTCATGCTGCTCGCCGAGCGGGTCGCGCGGGAGGCCGGGGAGGAACTGCTCGGACTCCACGTCTTCGCGGGCAACACCCCGGCCATCCGGCTCTACGAGTCCCTCGGCTACCGCACGACCTACGTGAACAGCGCCAAGGTGCTCCTGTAGGGGGTGGTCAGCCCTTCAGGAGCCGGTCGGCGATCTCCTCGACGCGCTGCCGCAGGCCGTCCTGGCTCTGGCCGCCGTCGAGGCGCTCGCCGCCGATCACGTACGTCGGGGTGCCGGTGACCTTGATCGCCTTCCCCTCGGCCTCGTCCGCGTCGACGGTCAGCAGGTGCCGGCCGTCGATCAGGGCGGTGTCGAACTCCTCGGCGTCCAGTTCCAGTTCGGCCGCCACCTCCAGGAGCACCGGCTCGCCCCGGTCGCCGAGTTCGGCGGTCCTGGCCAGCAGTGCCTCCACGTACGGCCAGCCCTTGCCCTGCTCGACGGCCTCCTCGGCGGCCTGGGCGGCGGCGTAGGCGTGCTTGTGCTTCGCCAGCGGGAAGTGGCGCAGCTGTACGTCGAGGCGGTCGCCGTACGTCTCGCGCAGCGCGCGGACGTCGTCGAGGGCCACGAAGCAGTCGGGGCACTGGAGGTCGAACCAGGCCTCCAGGACGACGGGGGAGGCGGGTGCGGTGGTGGAGTCGCTCATGGCAGCAGTGTCCCTCACCAGCCCCTGGGGAGGAGATCCGGCCGCCGTGACCCCGAGATCTCCCTGAGAACGGCCCCGGGACATGGCCCCGGGCGCCCTCGGCGGTGCAGGATGGAAGGGACGTATCACCCGGACCTGGAGGATCGCATGATCGCCGAGACCATTTGCTCCGCGGCGGCCGCGGCGGGCCTGGGCATCGCCGCGATCACGGCGTACCGGAAGCGCTTCCTGTCCGCCGCCCGGATCGCCGCCTACTCGCTGGTGCCGCTGGGTCTCGTGATGACCGGTGCCGTGGAATGGCTCGCCGACACGGCCTTCAGCCCGGTGGCCTGGGCAGGCTTCGGCGTGCTCGGTGCCGCCTGGCTGCTCTTCTCGTCCACGCGGGCCATCGAGCGGCGCCGGGGCGGCCGTAAGGAGACCACCGGGGGAGCGGAGCCGCGTGCCGTGGCGCCGGCCGCTTCCTCGCCCTCGCGCTCCGTGGCGCCGAAGCCGCAGGCCGGCCGGTCCGCCGGGGAGGACTTCAGCGACATCGAGGCGATTCTGAAGAAGCACGGAATCTGATCACTTCTGGCGATTCCCCTTCCCGTGATCCACGGGAAGGGGTGAACAGCCCCTGCGGTGAGGCGTGTTGCGGGTTCCCGGGCGCGGCGTGCGTCATCATCCCCCCGAGATGCTGGATACCTCGCGGGAGCCCGTCCCCGCCACCCCCGATGCCGCCGGACCCGTCGACCTGCCCGCGGAGGAAGCGCGCGGTTGTCTGTTCGCGCTCTCCCAGCCGCCGCTGATGATCTTCCTCGCGGTGATCGGCTGTCTGCTGCTGACGGCCGCCGTGCACGATCTCTTCGTGCTGTGAGTCTTCGTGCTCTGGCTCTTCATGCCGTGACCCCTCGCAGGGGGACCCGGTGCGCGGGGAGAGGGTCCGGCTGTCAGCCCGCCGCTTCCTTGCGGCGCGCCCGGTACGCGGCCACGTGCAGGCGGTTGCCGCAAGTGCGGCTGTCGCAGTAGCGGCGCGAGCGGTTCCGGGACAGGTCGACGAAGGCCCGGCCGCAGTCCGGTGCCTCGCAGCGGCGCAGCCGCTCCTGCTCGCCCGCCACGACGATGAACGCGAGGGCCATGCCGCAGTCGGCGCCGAGGTGGTCCGCCACCGAGGCGCCCGGCGCGAAGTAGTGCACGTGCAGGTCGTAGCCGTCGTGGTCGGTGAGCTGCGGGGTGGTGCCCGCCGCCGCCACCAGCTGGTTGATCAGCGGGGCCGCGATCCGGGGTGCGGGGGCCGAGAACACCGCGGCGAACTTCTCGCGGACCGCGCGGACGGCTTTCAGGTCGCCGGGCCCGAGCTCGCCCACGTCGCTGATCTTGTGTGCCCGTACGAAGGTCCGCAGCCCTTCGAGATCCGCGAGCTCGTCGGGGCGGTCGCCCTGGGGGGCCGTGTTCATCAGATCGACGACGGTGTCGAGGGCGATCCGGGTGTCGTGGGGGATCAGCACGATTCGCTCCCTGGCCGGCCGCGGGCGGGCGCCCACGGAATGGCGCTGACTCTAGCGCGGCCGGGAAAGGGACAACGGCGCCCACCACCGCGCCGGCTGCGCGGTGGGGAACGCCGTCGTCGTGCCTATGTGACTGCCCACGCGGCGCCGTCGCCCCGAGTCGGACGGCGCCGTGCGGCTCTCGGCCTGGCTCAGCTGTCCGCCAGGATGTGGGAGAGCTCCGTATCGAGATCGAAGTGCCGGTGCTCGGTGCCCGGTGGCACGGCGGCGTCGGTCCGCTTCAGGAACGACTCCAGGGCCCTCGCCGGGGCCTCGAGCAGGGCTTCTCCCTCGGGTGAGCTCAACGCGATGCAGACGACTCCCTGGCCGTGACTACGGGATGGCCAGACGCGGACGTCGCCCGTGCCGGTGGGCCGGTGCAGCCCCTCGGCGAGAAGGTCGCGGGCGAAGACCCACTCGACCGTCTCTTCGGCTCCGGTGTGGAAGGTGGCGTGCACGGCATACGGATCGGCCGTGTCATACCGCAGGCCCGCGGGTACAGGCAGTGAGGACTCGCTCGACACAACGAGGCGCAGGTGCAGCTCGCAGCTGACCGTGGTGTTCATAAGCGCCAGGGCCTTTCGCTCAGTGTGCGCTCGGGGATTCGCACGTCGGCGAAATCGACATGCCACCTCCAGTGCCGTTGTAAACCCCTCTGTCGGTTTTGTGATCGTTCAGGTAGCTCGGATGGCCGTATGTAACTTGGGGTAATACCGCCATACCGGTAGGCCCCTCGCGTCCGGTAAGTTGGGGAGTATGAATGCGGAGAGTGACGAGCACACAGGGGATTCCGCAGCCGGCCAGGAAGCCGAATTGGGATCCCGCGCACCGGAGTTCATCAAGTCCCGACGAGGTCTGCATCTGAGCTGGCAGGTCGGTGTCTTCGTCGTGGGACTGGCCGTGGTCGGCGCGGGCATCGTGATGCTGCCCCTGCCCGGGCCCGGCTGGCTGGTCATCTTCGGCGGCATGGCGATCTGGGCGACCGAGTTCGTCTGGGCACAGCTCGTGCTCCGCTGGACCAAGCGGAAGGTCACCGAGGCCGCCCAGCGCGCCCTCGATCCCAAGGTCCGTCGCAGGAACATCATCCTCACCACCGTCGGCCTGGTGATCATCGGCGTCCTGCTCGGCTTCTACCTCTGGAAGTTCGGCTTCGTCATGCCGTGGAAGATCGACGAGTGACCTTCGGGCGGTTCGGGAGCCCCGCTGACATGGGGTAATGTTTGCGGTGCGCCCGGGCGATTAGCTCAGTGGGAGAGCACTTCGTTCACACCGAAGGGGTCACTGGTTCGAACCCAGTATCGCCCACCACCCGGCCCGAAGGCCCGGAGACGGAACACCGTCTCCGGGCCTTCGGCGTATGTCTCCGGGCCTTCGGCGTATTCGGTGTCCTACGGCGTGTCACCGCATCCGACCCAGCCGCTCCCGCAGCCGCCGGGCATCCCGCAGCCGCTGCTCGTACGTGGCGCCCACCGCGAGCAGCAGGAGCCCGGCGAGGGCCGGCGGCAGCCAGCGCGGCAGCGCGCCCACCGCCTGCACGACGTACGGGGCCAGCTCGTGCAGCCCGTCCAGGGCCAGCACCCCACCGCCGAGCACGAGCAGCGCCTGGAGCCGGAAGCGTGCGCCGAGCAGCGTCACGACGAGCGCCGCGACCCCCAGGAGCAGCGGGCGCACCCAGTCCGGGTCCACCCAGGCCGCGACGAGGCTCGGCAGCAGCGTCGCCGCGAGACCGGGCCCGTACGCCGTCCAGGACGAGGCCTCCGGGTCCCGGCGCCGCCGCAGGAACCCGACGGCCAGCGCGGGCACGGTCACCGGCAGCGTGTACGCCTCCGGGGTCGTCACGTCCGAGACCACGAGCCGGACCCAGGTGGCGAGCAGGAACAGGGCCGCCGCCGTCCACGAGGCGAACCCCCGCCGCTCCGGCCGGATCGCCGTCGCCGCCGCGATCAGCCCGCCGACGGCCAGCGTGAGGGCGAGGAAGGCGGGCCGGGACGCGGCGATCCCCAGGGCGAGCAGCCCCACGGACGCGCCGGTGATCTCGACCGTCAGGGTCACCGGGCCCGTACGCGTCCGGGCGGCAAGCGCCGCGGTGGCCGCCGGGACCAGGAGCAGTGCCAGTGCCGTCCACTGGTCCTCGAACGCGGCCGCGGCCGCCACCGCCAGGACGAGCCCCGTCGCCGTGAGGACGGCGACGCAGGCGGAGACCGCCCGGCGCGCGCCCTCCCCGAGCACGGCGACGCCCGCGAAGAGGCCGAGCAGCACCCCCAGCGAGGCGAAGGTGGCTTCGCGGACGTCCAGCGCCGACGCGACCGCGCTCACGGCGGACGCGAGCCCGCCGGCGTACGCGCACCAGCCGAGCGCGGTACGGGGCTCCAGGACGGTCGCCTGCGCCTGGGGCCGCAGGGGCGCCCAGGTGCCCCAGGGGGTCCCGGGACCGGAGGGCGGCGGCACGGCCTTCGTGGTCGGCGCCTCGCCCCGCCGCAGTCCGCGCGGGAGCGGGCCGGGGCGGACGGCGATCCAGAGGGCGGCCGCCGTGGTGAGGAGCTGGAGGACGAGTGTCGCCGCGTACGGCAGGTCCAGGGCGACGGGCAGGGCCGTGAGCAGCGCCCAGACCACCGCGAGCGCGCCGCAGCGGGCCCAGAGCCGGGGGACCGCCGCGAGCGCGGCGGCGACCACCAGGAGGACCAGGGCGGCGGTCGCGGGGTACGAGGTCAGGGCCCGCTCGGCGTGCTCGCCGGACCACACGTCCGTCGTCCGGGCCACCGGTCCCAGCAGCCCCACGGCCACGGGCGGCAGCGCCCACAGCGCGCCGAGTGCCATGACCCCGGCACCGGCGCCGGCCAGCCCGAGCCGGACGCCACGCGGCAGCCACGAGGGCGTGGCCGCCCGGACCGTGGCATCCGCGCCGGTCGCGCCGGCGTCCGTCCCGGGCGCCGGCACGGAGGCCGCGCCGAGGAGCGGCCCGCCCGCGCGCCACAGCGACGCCAGGGCGAGGCCGCACAGCACGTACCCCGGGACCGTCCAGTCCGCCGGAAGCGCCGCCCGGAGGAGGCCGCCGAGGGCCGCCACCGCCGACAGGCCCGCGAGCGCCGAGGCCGCCGCCGCGAGCGAAGGCCGGCGCCAGGCCACGTACAGCGCCAGGGCCGCGCCCGCCAGGAGGAGCGGCGCGCCGCTCCACGGCGCGGACAGGGAGAGCCAAGCGCCCGTCAGGAGCGACCAGCCGCCCAGCGCCGTCGCCCCGGTGGCCGCCGTGATCCGGACCGCCATCGGGCGGGTCCACAGCACCACCGCCACGTCCGCCGCGACCGTGACCAGCGCAGCCCAGGCGAAGGCCGTCGGCCCGCCCCCGGCCGCGAGCACGCCCAGCGGCAGCGGCAGCTGGGCCGCGACGACGGCCACCGGCAGCGGGATCCGCAGCCGGGGCAGCGCCGAGCCGTACGCCGTCCACGCACCCGCGAGGACCGCGGACGCCACCGCCGTGTAGCCCAGGCCGTCGGTCGCCGCGAGCGCCACCCGGTGCAGCGCGTACGCGTCGAGGACCATCAGGACGAGGCCCAGCGCCGCCACCGACTCGGCCGTCGAGACCAGACCCTTCCGCAGCAGCGCCACCGGCGCGGCCAGGGCCGCTGAGGTCACCACGAACAGCACCGCCGCGCGGCCGCCGATCCCCATCGAACCCCAGCTCACCAGGGTGAAGGCGACCGCGGCGATCGTCAGGAGCGTCCCGCCGAGCGTCAGCAGCACGTTCTGCGCGCTCCGCGGGGTCGAGTCCGTGACCGCCCTGCTCCCCGGCCACGGCGGCGGCGCCGCCGGGACCGGGGCGTACAGTGCCCGGATCAGCCAGGCCCGGCGGGCCAGCAACTGGGCCCGGCGCGCGTCGAGTTGCGCCAGCTCGCGGTCGACGAGCGCCAGCTCGTCCGCGGGCGGCAGGGAAGTGTCCATAACCGGAGTGTGGCCCCGGCCACACGCGCTGGGAATGCGTCACCGTACTCAGATCCCGGCCTGAGTACCCCACACTGAAGCCATGGACTGGTGCCGGTACCGCTTCCGGAGCGTCTGGCGGCTCGCCGCGCCGCCCGACGCCGTCTACGCCGTACTCGAACGCGCCGAGGAGTACCCCCGCTGGTGGCCCCAGGTCCGCGAGGTCGTCCTCCTCGACGACACCACCGCCACCGCCCGCTTCCGCTCCCTCCTCCGGTACGAGATCGTCGTCACCGCCCGCTCGCTGCGCCGCGACCCCGACGCCCGGATCCTGGAGGTCGGCCTCGGCGGGGACCTGGAGGGGTGGGCCCGCTGGACCCTCGTGGCGGAAGGGGCCGGCACCCGCGCCGTGTACGAGCAGGAGGTGGAGGTCCGCGCCCGGCTCCTGCGGGCCCTCGCCGTCCCGGGACGGCCCGTCTTCCGGGCCAATCACGCGCTGATGATGCGGGGAGGGAGGCGTGGACTCGCCGCCCGTCTGCGCGCGGTTTGAACGAAACCCGTACGGGCCTGTATGGTTCAACCCGTTCCCGGGCGATTAGCTCAGCGGGAGAGCACTTCGTTCACACCGAAGGGGTCACTGGTTCGATCCCAGTATCGCCCACCGGGAAAGGCCGGTCCGTCGAAAGACGGACCGGCCTTTGTCATGCGGCGGACGCGTCGGTCCGGCCCATGTGTCAGGCCGCCGTGCGCAGTTCAGGCCGCAGCGGCCAGGCCGGGTCCACCGTCTCCGGTGTGCCCTGTCGCGTGAACCACGCCTGGAGCCCGCGCGCCTGGGCCGCGTGCCACACCGCCTGGAGCGTGTGCAGCTCCGCCGGGGTCAGCCGCTCGAGACGGGACGAGAAGCGCCGCGCCACCGCCCGTACGACATCCAGGGCCGCGGTCGCGTCCGCCGCCGCGTCGTGCGCCCCGGCCAGCTCCACCTCGTAGTGCGCGCAGAGGTCGGTGAGCGTGCGACGGCCCTTGCGGTACCGGTCCAGGTGCTTGTCCAGGACCCGCGGGTCGAGCACGCACAGCGGCGAACTCGCCAGGTAGTTGCCCAGCGACGACGCCCGGTGCCGGCGCAGTTCCCGGTCCAGGATCGTCAGGTCGAACGGCGCGTTCATCACCACGAGCGGCCGCCCCGAGGCGATCTGCTCGGCGAGCGCCCGTGCCAGCTCCTCCATCACCGGAGCCGGCCACCGGCCGTTCCGCTGGAGGTGATCGTCCGTCAGTCCGTGTACGGCCGTGGCCTCCTCCGGCACGGATATGCCCGGATTGACCAGCCAGCGCGTCACCCGCGGACGCGCCCCGGCCGTGTCCTGCACGACGAGGGCGGCCGAGACGATCCGGTCCTCCTCGACGTCGACTCCCGTGGTCTCCGTGTCGAAAGCGGCCATGGGACCTTCGTACCAGTGCGTCGTCATCCCCGAACTCCTCGCACCCCAGCGGCAGATGGCCAACCCCCTGCCCGAAACGGTGATACCCGGACTGTTTGCGCCGTACGCGGACCGGTCACAACACCAGGGACGGGGAAGGACATCGACATGGCGCTCGCCCAGCCCGAGTCGGGAGGGCTGCCGCCTCAGCGGGCAGCATCGACGCGCGGCTCACTCGCCACCACCGCCTGCATGGAGACCCTCCAGGTGGGCTACCTCCACGCGGTCGCCGCGGCGGCCGGCTGTTCACTGTCCCAGCCCTTTCCGGACAACGGCATCGACTGGCACGTCAGCCACGGCTCTCCCGCGCACACCGTCGACGACGAAGTGACCATCAAGGTGCAGCTCAAGTGCACCTACCAGATTCCGCCGCACCCGCCGGGCAACTCCTTCTCGTTCACGCTCGACAACGACCACCTGGTGAAGCTCGCCCGGACGCCCGTGTCCGTGCACAAGATCCTGGTCGTGATGATCGTCCCGAGGACGCAGGAGGACTGGCTGAGGGCGAGCCACGACCGGCTCGACCTGCGGCACTGCTGCTACTGGATCAACCTGGCCGGACACCCGGTCACGGGACGTCGCCGGACCACGGTGCGCATCCCGACGGCGCGGATCTTCGACGACCGGGCGCTCTGCGAGATCATGACCCGGGTCGGCGTGGGAGGGAGACCTTGATGCACCGACCGATCGGTGACCCGGACGGCGGGTACGGAGCCGGTGGTGAGGGCGGCGGCGGTTCCGGCTCCGTACCGCCGCCCTACCGGCCCCATCCGGCGCCCGGCGACACCCCCGGGCCCTGGACCGGGATCCCCGCACCGCCCGCGGGACCCTGGGCCGACACACAGGGACCGCCCGACCCCGCCCGGGTCGACCCGCGCGTCCTTGGCGCCCTCCTCGCCCGCCACGGCTGGCGGCGGCGCGGCGGGGCGGCCGGGCGCTACAGCCGCTGGACCCCGCCCGGAGGCCCCGGCGGCGGGACGGGAAGGGGCGGCACGAGCCTGCTCGTCCCGGAGAGCCGGGCCTTCCCCGACTGCGAGGACCTGCTCGGCGAGGCGCTCGCCGCCCTCGCCCACAGCGGCACGCCCTCCGCGCGCGAGGTCCTCACCGGCCTCTCCGTCCCCAGCGACGAGATCCGCTGGTGGCGCGACGTACCGCCGGGCCCGGCCGGCACGGTCCCGTGGACCGTGCAGGAACAGCTCAGGTCGGCGGCCCGCCAGCTGCTCCTCGCGGGCGCCCTCGCCGTGCGCGGACGAGCGGGGTACCACGGCGCCCGCCACCGCCGGCCCGCCCAGGCCTCCCTGGAGACCGTCGTCGTGGGCGCCGCCCCCGGCGGACGCGGCCTGACCGCCTTCCTGCCGGTCGAACCGGGCCGCCCCATCGCCGTCCGGCTCTACCACGCGCTCTACGCGGCCCGGGAGGCCACCGACTACCAGCGGGCCACCGGCGGCATGGAGGCCTTCGACGCCGCCGTCGAGGCGGGCGTCAGCCGCGAGCTCACCGAGGCCCTCGTCGCCCTGGTCCGGGGCACGGAAGGAGCCAGGGTCGCCCTCGAATGGGCCCCGGCCGCCGGAGCGCCCGAGGGGTGCGCCGCCCGCCCCGAACCCGTCGAGTTCTCGCCCGGTGACCTGCCCGCCCTGCGCGAGGCGAGCGCCCGCTATCTGACCGACGAGCCCTCCATGCCGGTACGCATCACCGGGGCCGTCGTCCGCATGCGCCGCTCGGGGGCGCGCGGCGACGGCACCGTCCGGCTGCGGGTGCTCGGCGGGGCCGAGGTCCCGCACGTCCGCGTCACGCTCGGGGAAGAGGCGTACCGCACCGCCGTCCACGCCCATCTCGTCGGGCTGCCCATCAGGGTCGTGGGCCGCCTGGAGAGCCGGGGCGGCTTCCGGCGCCTGACCGACGCCACCGGGGTCGTCCCCGTCCAGGTCGACGAGGCGGAACGGGACCGGCTGATGAAGTCGCTCCACGAGAACCTCGACTTCTTCGAGGAGGCGTGCGGCCCGGACGAGGGGTGACCGCCGGTTCGGCGTTCGAGTACGCCCGCCTGCGGGACCGGCGACCGAGCCGAAGGGGCGCCGGGGGGAACAGGGCCGACGCGCGGAGCCCCCGGGGAACGAGGGAGGCGAGCACGGTCGACCCCGTGAGCCCGCTTAAGGCGCCCCGGAGGTGAACCGAGCCCTTAAGATCAGAGGCGACGCGGCACCTCGTCTCTGTCGCGCACCGTCGGCGCCGGCACCTCGTGCCTGCCTGCGCCCCAAGGGAAGAAGAACACCAGTGTCCGAAGTCCGTGTGACCGTCCAGTCCGCCTCAGAGGCAGAGGAGAGGGCGGTGAGCGCGGGCACCACCGCCGGTGCCCTCTTCGCCGACGACCGCACCATCATCGCCGCCCGCGTGGGCGGCGAACTGAAGGACCTCTCGTACGAGCTCGCCGAGGGCGATGTCGTCGAGGGCGTCGAGATCTCCTCCCCGGACGGTCTCGACATCCTGCGCCACTCCACCGCGCACGTCATGGCCCAGGCCGTGCAGGAGCTCTTCCCCGAGGCCAAGCTGGGCATCGGCCCGCCGGTCCGGGACGGCTTCTACTACGACTTCGACGTCGAGAAGCCCTTCACTCCCGAGGACCTCAAGGTCATCGAGAAGAAGATGCAGGAGATCCAGAAGCGCGGCCAGCGCTTCTCCCGCCGCGTGGTGACCGACGAGGCCGCCCGCGAGGAGCTCGCGGACGAGCCGTACAAGCTGGAGCTCATCGGCATCAAGGGCTCCGCGTCCACCGACGACGGGGCCAACGTCGAGGTGGGCGGCGGCGAGCTGAGCATCTACGACAACCTCGACGCCAAGACCGGCGAGCTGTGCTGGAAGGACCTCTGCCGCGGTCCCCACCTGCCGACCACCCGGAACATCCCGGCGTTCAAGCTCATGCGCAACGCGGCCGCCTACTGGCGCGGCAGCGAGAAGAACCCGATGCTCCAGCGCATCTACGGCACCGCCTGGCCGTCGAAGGACGAGCTGAAGGCCCACCTCGACTTCCTGGCCGAGGCCGAGAAGCGCGACCACCGCAAGCTCGGCAACGAGCTCGACCTCTTCTCCGTCCCGGACGAGATCGGCTCCGGCCTCGCGGTCTTCCACCCCAAGGGCGGCATCATCCGCCGGGTCATGGAGGACTACTCGCGCAAGCGCCACGAGGAGGAGGGCTACGAGTTCGTCTACTCGCCGCACGCCACCAAGGGCAAGCTGTTCGAGAAGTCGGGCCACCTGGACTGGTACGCCGAGGGCATGTACCCGCCCATGCAGCTCGACGAGGGCGTGGACTACTACCTCAAGCCCATGAACTGCCCGATGCACAACCTGATCTTCGACGCGCGCGGGCGCTCCTACCGGGAGCTGCCGCTGCGCCTGTTCGAGTTCGGCACCGTGTACCGGTACGAGAAGTCCGGCGTCGTCCACGGTCTGACCCGGGCGCGCGGCTTCACCCAGGACGACGCGCACATCTACTGCACCCGCGAGCAGATGGCGGAGGAGCTGGACAAGACCCTCACCTTCGTCCTCAACCTGCTCCGCGACTACGGTCTGAACGACTTCTACCTGGAGCTGTCCACCAAGGACCCGGAGAAGTTCGTCGGCTCCGACGAGGTGTGGGAGGAGGCCACCGCGGTCCTCCAGCAGGTCGCCGAGAAGCAGGGCCTCCCGCTGACCCCCGACCCGGGCGGCGCCGCGTTCTACGGCCCGAAGATCTCGGTGCAGGCGCGGGACGCCATCGGCCGTACCTGGCAGATGTCGACCGTGCAGCTCGACTTCAACCTGCCGGAGCGCTTCGACCTGGAGTACACCTCCCCGGACGGCACCAAGCAGCGCCCGGTCATGATCCACCGCGCGCTGTTCGGTTCGATCGAGCGCTTCTTCGCGGTGCTCCTGGAGCACTACGCGGGTGCGATGCCGCCGTGGCTGGCGCCCGTTCAGGCGACCGGCATCCCGATCGGCGACGCACACGTCGACTACCTGCACGAGTTCGCCGCCAAGGCGAAGAAGCAGGGCCTGCGGGTGGACGTCGACTCGTCCTCGGACCGGATGCAGAAGAAGATCCGGAACGCGCAGAAGCAGAAGGTCCCGTTCATGATCATCGCGGGTGACGAGGACATGGCCGCCGGCGCCGTCTCCTTCCGCTACCGCGACGGTTCGCAGGAGAACGGCATCCCCGTCGACGAGGCCATCGCCAAGATCGCCAAGATCGTCGAGGACCGCGTCCAGGTCTGACGGCCGCACGCGTGATCAGGCCCCCGGGGAATCCCCCGGGGGCCTCTTCTCGTCCTCCCGCGTGAACGCCTGGATCAGCCACGACGAGAACGAACCCGTCACCGCCCCGAGCAGCGCGAGCCCGCAGGCCATCACGCCCACCGCCGTCACCCGGCCGCCCGGGGTCACCGGGGCGACGTCCCCGTACCCCACCGTGGCGAGCGTGGCGCAGACCCACCACACCGCGTCGCCGAAGGTGAGGATCGTGGCGCCCGGGGCGTCCGCCTCGTACCGGTAGACGGTGAGTGCTCCCGCGAAGCCCAGCAGGGTCGTGGTGAGGCCGGCGTAGACCATCACGCGCGCGTAGAGGCTGAGCCGCGGCTTCTCCTGGCGGCGCTGCACCCGGTCGTAGAGGGTGACCATCCGCACCGGCCGCAGCAGGGGCAGCAGCAGGACCACCGTGTCGAGGAGGTGGGTGCGGACGAAGCGGAGCGGGCCGAGGCCGCTCAGGCGGAGCCGTACCGCGTAGTCCGCGACGAAGACGGCCCAGGAAGCGAGGGTGACGGCGAGGCAGAGGTCGAGCCAGCCCTGGGGGAGACCTCGGTGGCCGAGGACCCGCACCGCGTAACCCGTGAGATAGGCGAGGGAGGCCACGGCGAGCGGCGTCTCCATACGGCGGTCCCAGCGTTCCTGCCGGGGCGGTTTCGGTCGCCTGTCGATCATCGGATCAGCATGGCGTCTGCATGGATCTTCCGCCCCGGCGACACGTTCCGAACGGGCGACGCAATATGCTGCACAGCATGACGACTGAGCCGGAGCAGCAGATCGGAGTCGGGACGCGGGACGCGTTCCAGCGCCTGTGGACGCCCCACCGGATGGCGTACATCCAGGGCGAGAACAAGCCGACCGGGCCGGGGGCCGACGACGGCTGTCCGTTCTGCTCGATTCCGGCGAAGTCCGACGAGGACGGTCTGGTGATCGCCCGCGGCGCGAGCGTGTACACGGTCCTCAACCTGTACCCGTACAACGGCGGCCACCTCATGGTCGTCCCCTACCGGCACGTCGCCGACTACACGGACCTGGACGTGGCGGAGACGGCGGAGCTCGCCGACTTCACCAAGCGCGCGATGGTCGCGCTGCGGACGGCGTCGGGTGCGCACGGCTTCAACATCGGCATGAACCAGGGCGCCGTCGCCGGCGCCGGGATCGCCGCGCACCTCCACCAGCACGTGGTGCCGCGCTGGGGCGGCGACACCAACTTCATGCCGGTCGTCGGACACACCAAGGTGCTTCCACAACTGCTCGCCGACACCCGGAAGATGCTGGCCGACGCCTGGCCGACCACCATCTGATCCGTACGGGCTGATCCGTACGCGCTGATCCGGACGCACGCGAAGGCCCGGGCCGAGTGGCCCGGGCCTTTCCCGCGCGCCCCGTCAGGCGTCGTAGGCGTCGGCCTTCTTCGGGCCCGGGTCCTGGACGGCTCCGCCGAGGAACAGCGAGCGGTTGGTGAAGCGCTCCGTGTCCACACCGTGGTCGTCGAGCATCTTGACGGTCGCGGCGTGGACGGCCCGCAGCACCGGCGTCGCCATGCGGATCGCGTCGTCGGCCATGAAGCGGTTCTTCCAGAGCGGGCCCGCCCAGGCGTGACGGAGGCCGAAGGGCTCCGGCAGGACGAGCTTGCCGCCGAGGAAGTCCAGGAGCGGCGGGTACCAGGAGAGCGGGGCGCGGACCGCGAGCCGGACCACCTCGTCGGTCTCCATCAGCGGCTGCTGGATCTCCTTCGTCTCCCAGAAGCGGACGGCCTTCGAGACCTCCTTGGTCTTCGCCTTGGGCTTCGTGGTGAAGAGGGAGTGCACGGGCCCCAGGGCGTGGCCGGTGACCTCGACCCGCAGCGTGTGGTGGAGCGAGGTGACGGTGACCAGCATCGTGAGGACGAGGTTTCCGTCCCACAGGATGAACTGCACGCCGAGGTAGTGGCGGTTGCCGGCACCGAACTGCTGGTCGTTGCAGATGCGCTGTATCTCGTGCGGTTTCACCTGGTAGTGGACGATGCTGTCGCCCTCGGGGCGGCTGACCTCGTCGGCGCCCTCGCCGACCGGGGAGACGATCCAGTGCTTGACGGTCGGCTTGGGGAAGCCCGTCTTGAGGGAGCCGCGCTCCAGGAGCGTGAGCTGGTCGTGGATCTTCCGTATGACGTCCCAGGCGCGGAAGTCGTGGATCTCCCGGCCGGGCTGCGGTACGAGCTCCTCGGCGAGGGTCCAACTGCCCCAGCGGGTACCCATACCGAGGATGCCCTTCGTGCCCGCGTAGAAGACGATGTTGGACTGCTGCTCGGCGGAGAGCTTCTCCAGGTTCAGCCGGAGGGCCTCGGCGGCCTTCTCGCTCGGATCCTGCGGCACGGCCTCGGGGATCTTCGGACCGGCGCCGCCGCCGCTGAGCAGGGAGGTCCACTGCGCGCGCAGGGCGACCGCGGTCTTCTCGCAGATCCGGCGCGCGAGGAACCAGCCGACGACCGGAGCCACGAGCATGGCGCGCAGGTAGTTCGGCAGGATCCCGTCGAGGGGCAGCTTGACCAGCACGAGCAGGGCGAACAGGCCGGCGGCGACGAGGAGCACGGTGCCGACGGCGCTGGTGCGCCTGTTCGCGGAGCCCGCGGCGATCCGGCGGAGCTGGATGACGCCGAGCCAGAGGAGCAGACCGGGCAGGAAGAGGACGCCGCAGAGGACCGTGACCAGGGTCAGTCGGCTGTCGCGCTGCCTGCGGATCCGGGAGGCGGCGAGGCAGTGCTCGACGACCGGCTGGGGCTCGGCGCCGAAGGACTGGATGAGGGCCTTGCGGCCGCCGCCGAGCATGCGCACCTGGACCGCGCGGGAGAAGGCCTCGCCGAGGTCGGGGTGGAAGAGCTTGTTCCATCTCCCTTCCTTGACCTTCGACTTGTGCAGGTCGTTGTCGGCGTCCAGGATCACCTCGACCGGGCTGTCGCGGTACGCGACGGAGGCGAGGGCATGGGTCGCCGCCGTGCGTCCGTCCGACCCCTGGAGGGGAATCTGTGCCCCGGGTCCGAATCCGTCGAAAGCCACTGCCGCCCCCATCGCCGCGAGTACCTGTGCGGGCTGTTCCCGACTGCCGCGCCCCGCACACCTTCTGAGCTGGGCACCACAGCGTAACCGGGTACCGGCCGATGCGTCACCGATGCGTACGGTCCCGGCCGAATGCCGCCCGCCGGTTCGGTGCCGGCCGGGCGGCAGGGGCTTTCCCCTCGTCAACTACGAGCGTCAGGAACCCTTTTCGGCCTCGCCGCGGATCCTGTCCGCGAGGTGCGGGGGCATCGGTTCGTGCCGGGCGTACGCGCGGTCGAAGCGGCCCGTGCCGTGCGAGACGGAGCGCAGGTCGATCGCGTACCGGCTGATCTCGATCTCCGGCACCTCCGCCCTGACCAGGGTCCGTCCCGGCCCCGCCTGCTCGGTGCCGACGACCCGGCCGCGCCGCCCCGACAGATCGCTCATGACCGGGCCGACGTACTCGTCGGGGACGAGGACCTGGACCTCGGCGACCGGCTCCAGGAGGTCGACGGGGACGTCGGCGGCCGCCTCGCGCAGCGCGAGCGCCCCGGCCGTCTGGAAGGCCGCGTCGGAGGAGTCGACCGAGTGGGCCTTGCCGTCCCGCAGGGTGATCCGGACGTCGACGAGCGGGTAGCCGGCGGCGACGCCCCGGGCGGCCTGGGCCCGCGCCCCCTTCTCGACGGAGGCGATGAACTGGCGCGGTACGGCTCCGCCGACCACCTTGTCGACGAACTCGATGCCGCTGCCCGCCGGCAGCGGCTCCACGTCGAGCTCGCAGATCGCGAACTGGCCGTGGCCGCCGGACTGCTTGACGTGCCGGCCCCGGCCCGCCGACGCGCCGCCGAAGGTCTCGCGCAGCGACACTTTGTACGGCACGGCGTCGACCTGGACCCCGTACCGTCCCTGGAGCCGTTCCAGGACGACGTCCTGGTGGGCCTCGCCCAGGCACCACAGCACCACCTGGCGGGTGTCCTGGTTCTGTTCGAGGCGCAGGGTCGGGTCCTCGGCGACCAGCCGGGCCAGGCCCTGCGAGAGCCGGTCCTCGTCGGCCTTGCTGTGCGCCTCGACGGCGAGCGGCAGCAGGGGCTCCGGCATGCTCCACGGCTCCATCAGGAGCGGGTCGTCCTTCGCGGAGATCGTGTCGCCGGTCTCGGCGCGGCCGAGCCGGGCGACACAGGCGAGGTCCCCGGCGATGCAGTGCGCCATGGGCCGCTGCTGCTTGCCGAAGGGGGAGGTGAGTCCGCCGATCCGCTCGTCGACGTCGTGATCCTCGTGGCCGCGGTCGGCCAGGCCGTGGCCGGAGACGTGCACCGTCTCGTCGGGTCGCAGCGTCCCGGAGAAGACCCGTACCAGGGAGATCCGGCCGACGTACGGGTCGGCGGCCGTCTTGACGACCTCGGCGACCAGCGGGCCGTCGGGGTCGCAGGTGACCGGTGGCCGGGGCTGCCCGTCGGGCGTGGTGACGGCGGGCGGCTCGTGCTCCAGGGGGGAGGGGAAGCCGCCGGTGATCAGTTCCAGGAGTTCGAGGGTGCCGAGGCCCTGCGTCCCGCCGTCGACGGCGGGGGCGGCCGCGAGCACCGGGTGGAAGCCGCCCCGGGCGACGGCCTTCTCCAGGTCGTCGACGAGCGTCTTCACGTCGATCTCCTCGCCGCCGAGATAGCGGTTCATGAGGGTCTCGTCCTCGCTCTCCGCGATGATCCCCTCGATGAGCCGGGCGCGGGCCTCCGCGATCAGCTCCCGCTGGCCCTCGTCGGGCTCCTCCTCGCGTCGTACGCCCGTCGAGTAGTCGAGGATCCGCTCCGAGAGGAGGCCGACGAGTCCCGTGGTGGGCGCGTGCCCGTCGGCGCCCTCGGTGCCGCGCACCGGCAGGTAGAGGGGGAGGACGGCGTCCGGGTCGTCGTGCCCGAAGAGGTCGGCGCACACGGCGGTGAGCTCGGTGAAGTCGGTGCGGGCGGTGTCGAGATGGGTGACGACGATGGCGCGGGGCATGCCGACGGCGGCGCACTCCTCCCAGACCATGCGGGTGGAGGCGGCGACGGCATCGGCCTCCTGCGCGGCCGAGACGACGAAGAGGGCCGCGTCCGCCGCCCGCAGACCGGCCCTCAGCTCCCCGACGAAGTCGGCGTACCCGGGTGTGTCGAGAAGATTGATCTTGAACCCGTCCCAGCCGACCGGGACGAGGGAGAGTTGTACGGAGCGCTGCCGGCGGTGCTCGATCTCGTCGTAGTCGGAGACCGTCCCGCCGTCCTCGACGCGCCCCGCCCGGTTGACCGCCCCGGTGGCCTGGGCGAGCGCCTCGACGAGGGTCGTCTTGCCCGATCCGCTGTGGCCGACCAGCACCACGTTCCGTACGGACGCGGGCCGGTCGGCCGTCAAAGCCCTGCCGGCGGCTCCGGCGGCCGTGTTCGCCTTGTCACCCATGATGTGTTCCTCCCGACTGCTCGCACGGTGCGGCGGGACGCGGGCGCGGGGGAGTGGCGTGGCGCGGTGCGGCTCCTGCGGGTGCCCGCGGTGGTCCTTCGAGCTTTGCACCGGCTTCGGGAAGCGTCCATACGTCGTGCCTTGCACGGACCCGCGAGGGGACGGCGACGCGGCGGGGACGGGTGCCCGCCGCGTCGGCGGCGCGCGCGTGGCTACGATGGGTGAGCCGGTGGTCATAGGGGCCGCGCGGCCCACCGAACCTCGGGAAGGCCATGCTGAACAAGTACGCGCGTGCCTTTTTTACGCGTGTCCTCACACCGTTCGCCGCGTTTCTGCTCCGCCGGGGCGTCAGCCCCGACGCGGTCACACTCATCGGCACGGCGGGAGTGATGGCCGGTGCGCTGGTCTTCTTCCCCCGGGGAGAGTTCTTCTGGGGCACGATCGTCATCACCCTCTTCGTCTTCTCCGACCTCGTCGACGGCAACATGGCCCGGCAGGCGGGGATCTCCAGCCGTTGGGGGGCGTTCCTCGACTCGACGCTCGACCGGGTCGCGGACGGCGCCATCTTCGGCGGCTTCGCGCTCTGGTACGCGGGCACGGGCGACGACAACGTGCTGTGCGCCGTCGCCATCTTCTGCCTCGCGAGCGGCCAGGTCGTCTCGTACACCAAGGCCCGTGGCGAATCGATTGGCCTGCCGGTCGCCGTGAACGGTCTCATCGAGCGCGCCGAGCGGCTCGTCATCTCGCTGGTCGCCGCCGGTCTCGCCGGACTGCACGCCTTCGGCGTCCCCGGCGTCCAGGTGCTGCTCCCGATCGCCCTGTGGATCGTGGCGGTCGGCAGCGCGGTGACCCTGGGACAGCGCGTGGTGACGGTACGACGGGAGTCGGCCGAGGCGGACGCCGCGGCCAGGGGGAGCGAGGCGACGCCGTGAGCGCACTGAAGGACAGGCTGACCGACGGGCTGTACGGCCTCGGCTGGTCGACCGTGAAGAAACTGCCGGAGCCGGTGGCGACCGGCCTCGGCCGACGGATCGCCGACTTCGCCTGGAAGCGGCGCGGCAAGAGCGTCCTGCGGCTGGAGTCCAACCTCGCACGCGTGGTGCCGGACGCCACGCCCGAGCGGCTCGCCGAGCTGTCGAAGGCCGGCATGCGCTCGTACATGCGCTACTGGATGGAGTCCTTCCGGCTGCCGACCTGGAGCAAGGAGCGGGTCGAGAGCGACGTCGACATCAAGGGCGCCCACTACCTGCTCGAAGGGGTCGCCTCCGGGCGGGGCGTCATCGTCGCGCTGCCGCACCTGGCCAACTGGGACCTCGCGGGTGTGTGGGTGACCCGCGCGCTCGGCGTGCCGTTCACGACGGTCGCGGAGCGGCTCAAGCCGGAGACCCTGTACGACCGCTTCGTCGCCTACCGCGAGTCCCTCGGCATGGAGGTCCTCCCGCACACCGGGGGCTCCGCCTTCGGGACGCTCGCGCGGCGGCTGCGGGCCGGCGGCCTGGTCTGCCTGGTCGCCGACCGCGACCTGTCGGCCTCCGGCATCGAGGTCACCTTCTTCGGCGACACGGCGCGGATGCCGGCCGGCCCGGCGATCCTCGCGCAGCAGACGGGCGCGCTGCTGTTGCCGGTGACGCTCTGGTACGACGACACGGCCGTCATGCGGGGCCGGATCCACCCGCCCGTCGACGTGCCGGAGTCAGGTACGCGGGCCGAGAAGACGTCTGTGGCGACACAGGCGCTGGCCGACGCCTTCGCCGCCGGCATCGCGGACCACCCGGAGGACTGGCACATGCTGCAACGACTGTGGGTCGCGGACCTGGAAGAACGCCCTGAGCGCCCGCAGGGCCCGGACCGGGACGGGGAGCGGACCGCGTGAGGATCGGGATCGTCTGCCCGTACTCCTGGGACGTGCCGGGCGGCGTCCAGTTCCACATCCGCGACCTCGCCGAACACCTCATCCGGCTCGGCCACGAGGTCTCCGTCCTCGCGCCCGCCGACGACGAGACCCCGCTGCCGCCGTACGTGGTGTCGGCGGGCCGCGCCGTGCCCGTGTCGTACAACGGCTCGGTGGCGCGGCTCAGCTTCGGCTTCCTCTCGGCCGCGCGGGTACGCCGCTGGCTGCACGACGGCACCTTCGACGTCGTCCACATCCACGAGCCGACCTCGCCCTCACTGGGGCTGCTCACCTGCTGGGCGGCGCAGGGGCCGATCGTGGCGACCTTCCACACGTCGAACCCGCGCTCGCGGGCGATGATCGCCGCGTACCCGATCCTCCAGCCGGCCCTGGAGAAGATCAGCGCCCGGATCGCGGTGAGCGAGTACGCGCGGCGGACCCTCGTCGAGCACCTCGGCGGCGACGCCGTCCTCATCCCCAACGGCGTCGACGTGGACTTCTTCGCCCGCGCCGAGCCGAAGAAGGAGTGGCAGGGCGAGACGCTCGGCTTCATAGGGCGGATCGACGAGCCGCGCAAGGGTCTGCCCGTCCTCATGCGGGCCCTGCCCAGGATCCTGACCGAGCGGCCGGGGACCCGGCTGCTCGTCGCGGGCCGCGGGGACGAGGAGGAGGCGGTGGCGTCGCTGCCGCGCGAGATGCGCTCCCGGGTGGAGTTCCTCGGCATGGTCAGCGACGAGGACAAGGCGCGGCTGCTGCGCAGCGTCGACGTGTACGTGGCGCCCAACACCGGCGGCGAGAGCTTCGGCATCGTCCTCGTCGAGGCGATGTCGGCCGGCGCGCCGGTGCTCGCCGCCGACCTCGACGCCTTCACCCAGGTCCTCGACCAGGGCGGCGCGGGCGAGCTCTTCGCCAACGAGGACGCGGACGCGCTCGCGGAGGCGGCGATCCGGCTCCTGGGCGACGAGACGCGGCGCGCGGAGCTGAGCGCCCGGGGCTCGTCGCACGTCCGGCGCTTCGACTGGAGCACGGTCGGCGCGGACATCCTCGCCGTCTACGAGACGGTCACGGACGGCGCGGCGGCGGTGGACACGGACGAGCGGGTCGGTCTGCGGGCACGGCTGGGGCTGTAGGGCGCCCACGCCCACGCCCTCGGTCCGAGCCGGGCCCCGTCCCTCCCCGTGTGGGCCATCGCCCGCAGGGGCTGGGGCGGGGCCCGGCTCGCCGGGCTCGCGGCCGGTCGTCGCGCGCGTGTCCTGTTCGCCCCTGACCGTGACGTTTGGGGAGGGGGCTCCCGCCGTCCCGGTAGCCTGTGCGCCCGTGACCCAAACCCTGATCTGGACCGTTGTCGCGCTGATCCTCATCGGCGTCTATCTCAGCTGGACCGCCGGACGGCTCGACCGGCTGCACTCCCGTATCGACGCCGCCCGTGCCGCCCTGGACGCCCAGCTGCTCCGCCGGGCCTCGGTCACCCAGGAGCTGGCCACCTCCGGCGTCCTCGACCCCGCCGCCTCGATCGTGCTGTACGAGGCCGCGCACGCCGCCCGGCAGGCCGAGGAGGACCACCGGGAGGTCGCCGAGAGCGAACTCAGCCAGGCGCTGCGGGCCGTCTTCGGCGAGCCCGAGCAGGTGGAGCTCGTACGGGAGGCGCCCGGCGGTCCGGAGGCCGCGGGGGAGCTGGCCCAGGCCGTGCGCCGGGTGCCGATGGCGCGCCGCTTCCACAACGACGCCGTACGGGCCGCCCGCGCCCTGCGCCGCCACCGCAAGGTCCGCTGGTTCCGGCTCGCAGGCCACGCACCCTTCCCGCTGGCCTTCGAAATGGACGACGAGCCGCCGGTGGCCCTTGCCGATCGCCCGACCTGAGCCCGCGTCACCTGCGAAAACGATCCACCGAGTCCACATTGGCCCTTGATGTGGACCCCATGTGGCCTGTTTCCTCGTCTTGTCGTCAACCCCTGTTGTCACGAGTGAGGTATCCGTGTCCACCACGCCTTCCACCACCTTCCAGTCCCCCGAGACCGGCACCGCGCGCGTCAAGCGCGGCATGGCCGAGCAGCTCAAGGGCGGCGTGATCATGGACGTGGTCAACGCCGAGCAGGCGAAGATCGCCGAGGACGCCGGCGCCGTGGCCGTCATGGCCCTGGAGCGGGTCCCCGCGGACATCCGCAAGGACGGCGGCGTGGCCCGCATGTCCGACCCGAACATGATCGAAGAGATCATCGGCGCGGTCTCCATCCCGGTCATGGCCAAGTCCCGCATCGGTCACTTCGTCGAGGCGCAGATCCTGCAGTCCCTCGGCGTCGACTACATCGACGAGTCCGAGGTCCTGACCCCGGCCGACGAGGTCAACCACTCCGACAAGTGGGCCTTCACGACCCCCTTCGTCTGTGGTGCCACCAACCTGGGCGAGGCCCTGCGCCGCATCGCCGAGGGCGCGGCCATGATCCGCTCCAAGGGCGAGGCCGGCACCGGCAACGTCGTCGAGGCCGTCCGCCACCTGCGCCAGATCAAGAACGAGATCGCCAGGCTGCGCGGCTTCGACAACAACGAGCTGTTCGCCGCCGCCAAGGACCTGCGCGCCCCGTACGAGCTCGTCAAGGAGGTCGCCGAGCTCGGCAAGCTGCCGGTCGTGCTGTTCTCCGCCGGTGGTGTCGCCACCCCCGCCGACGCCGCGCTCATGCGCCAGCTCGGTGCCGAGGGCGTCTTCGTCGGCTCCGGCATCTTCAAGTCCGGCGACCCGGCCAAGCGTGCCGCCGCCATCGTGAAGGCCACCACGTTCTTCGACGACCCGAAGGTCATCGCGGACGCCTCCCGCAACCTGGGCGAGGCCATGGTCGGCATCAACTGCGACACCCTCCCCGAGTCCGAGCGCTACGCCAACCGGGGCTGGTAAGCACCGATGAACCCCTCTCCCGTCATTGGTGTCCTGGCCCTCCAGGGCGACGTACGGGAGCACCTGATCGCCCTGGCCTCGGCTGACGCCGTGGCCAGGCCGGTCCGGCGCCCCGAGGAGCTCGCCGAGGTCGACGGCCTGGTCATCCCCGGTGGTGAGTCCACCACCATCTCCAAGCTGGCCGTGCTCTTCGGCCTCATGGAGCCGCTCCGCGAGCGCATCGCCGCGGGCATGCCGGTCTACGGCACCTGCGCCGGGCTGATCATGCTCGCCGACAAGATCCTCGACCCGCGCTCGGGCCAGGAGACCTTCGGCGGCATCGACATGATCGTCCGCCGCAACGCCTTCGGGCGGCAGAACGAGTCCTTCGAGGCCGGCGTCACCGTCACGGGCATCGAGGACGGCCCCGTCGAGGGCGTCTTCATCCGTGCCCCGTGGGTCGAATCCGTCGGCGCCCAGGTCGAGGTCCTCGCCGAGCACGGCGGCCACATCGTGGCCGTACGGCAGGGGAACGCCCTCGCCACTTCGTTCCACCCCGAGCTCACCGGGGATCACCGACTGCACGGCCTGTTCGTCGACATGGTGCGCGCCGCGCGGTGACTCGATCCCGGTAGGATCTCTGGGGTTCGTTCAGAAATGGGTTACGCGAAGGAGACAGGCAGATGTCCGGCCACTCTAAATGGGCTACGACGAAGCACAAGAAGGCCGTGATCGATGCCAAGCGCGGCAAGCTCTTCGCGAAGCTGATCAAGAACATCGAGGTCGCCGCCCGTACCGGCGGCGCCGACCTGGACGGTAACCCGACGCTGTTCGACGCCGTCCAGAAGGCGAAGAAGAGCTCGGTCCCGAACAAGAACATCGACTCGGCGATCAAGCGCGGCGGCGGCCTCGAGGCCGGCGGCGTCGACTACGCCACGATCATGTACGAGGGCTACGGCCCGAACGGTGTCGCGGTGCTCATCGAGTGCCTCACCGACAACCGGAACCGTGCCGCCTCCGACGTCCGCGTCGCGATGACCCGCAACGGCGGCTCCATGGCCGACCCGGGCTCGGTCTCGTACCTGTTCAACCGCAAGGGCGTCGTCGTGCTGCCCAAGGGTGAGCTGTCCGAGGACGACGTCCTGGAGTCGGTGCTCGAAGCCGGCGCCGAGGAGGTCAACGACCTCGGTGAGTCCTTCGAGATCATCAGCGAGGCCACCGACCTGGTCGCCGTTCGTACCGCGCTCCAGGAAGCCGGCATCGACTACGACTCGGCCGACTCCAGCTTCGTCCCGACCATGCAGGTCGAGCTCGACGAGGAGGGCGCGCGCAAGATGTTCAAGCTGATCGACGCGCTGGAGGACAGCGACGACGTGCAGAACGTCTTCGCCAACTTCGACGTCAGCGACGAGGTCATGGAGAAGGTCGACGCCTACGCGAGCCACACCGTCCGCGCCTCCTCCAGCTCGTCGAGAGCGGCCACCAGCCGCCCCGGATCGAGCTCCCGGTCCTCGGGACCGAACCTG